>JAQBNQ010000257.1 GCA_028288545.1 Bacteroidota bacterium | reverse complement strand
ACCATTGTTACGTCCTTCAGGGTCGGTAACGGTGTCAATTGATCTTTGTAATAGTTTTTCTAATAGCCCCGGAATAAATTTATCGTTATCCATTGTATGGTTTTTTGTCTGGAAAATCTTGCTCTATCGAGAATGGTATATAATTGTTTTTATCTGCCCATTTGCGGCCATTAACAGTTAAGATTGCCTCTACTTGATAATCGTTGAACTCACCACCGGTTTTAAGTGTGGTGAATTCTCTCGGCTGTATTTGCGGTAGGTATTGCATACTTAAACCTTGCGAATCAGTATCCTGCAAACCGAAAGTAGAATGAGAAGTACCTACATTAGTTAAAGGAGTTGGCGCACTGCCAATTAACCTGCTGGCATATTCATTGGTTTCTGCATCCGAATTTGCATGAAAAATCTTAGTGCAAAGATTTCCCATTAAACTATCAACTCTTGCCTTCGCATCAGAACCGGAACCCATTACGGCGTAATAGTTGGAAATATTCTGAGATAGAAAGACGGTTGCAGTCCGTGAACTCCGTGCGGTTGTTAGAAAAATCTGGTCATAAGAGTTAACGAAATATTGTGCCTCATCGCACCAAAGAAAAACCGGGTTAGGATCTATTTTTGAGTTTCTGCGCTCAATAGCTTGCTGAAACAAAAGTTTAAAAATGCTTTGCGCAATGATCCCGGCATCAAGGAATTCTTTAATTGGAAAGTTAAGGACTATTATCTTTTTATTAAGGTAGGTTTCTTCTGGAAATAGATTTGTCTTACCTGCGAAGTGTTTAGATAGTAGTCCTGATAAAAAAGGTTCTGCTAAACCCATGAAGCTTTCTGTAACGACCGATTTAGTTTTACTACCCATCGCAGGCATATCATGCACAAAGTAGTCTCTGACTAAATAATAAGATTCTGTTCTTTCATTGTCTTCTTCATCCTTATCCATCACGTTACTATCGCCTTTCTTAACCGATGTAAGGAAGTAAGCATTTACAAGACATTTTAGGCAGAAATTAGATGGCAGGTTTAAAGTTTTTTCAGCCTTCTGGGACAAAGCAGTCTGTTCTTCTTTTGTTATTTTATCTCTTGGGTCATCCGGTTCAGTAGGGTCAAGACAGTTTATCATATCTGTAAATGTGATATCTGTAACGGAGTTACTGGTAGAAAGAATCTTGACCATGTTCTTATAAGTCAAATCTATCTCTGCTAATTTTATTAATTCAATAACGCGGTTCAGACATCTTTTTAAAGCCGTGTCCCAATATCTTTCTTCTTTAGTATCGCCCTCGCTCGCTATGCGGTTGCCCATTCTGTAAACATTCATGAATATATTGGTGATATTTTGGGTTTCCCTTGCACCGGCACCCACTCGCTGCATTTCGTAATCAATTGGGTTAAATACCATTTTTTCGCCTTTGAGCTTTCCACTCTCATGAATTGAACCTTTGCCAAATATTATCAGGTCATCGCCTCTATTCACATCCGGCCTATTACAGTACTCCTGCCATAATTGTGCCTCATCATTTTTTGCACATAATACAAGGCCGCCCCAACCCTCTTTTAAAAAGGTAAGTGCAATGCGTTTGCCTGAAGCGGTTGTCTTACCCGATCCAGTACTGCCCATTATTCCGCAGCCTTTAAAGGAATCCTCTATTGTCCAATTATCCTTGGGGTCTTTGCTTAAGGGAATCAATGTTTTTGCCAGATTAACGGTTGTGTTCATCTTTGTTATGGTTTTCTTTTGCCTTAATTATTTCCTTGATTTTGGAATCTCCTGAGCGGTCTGTTTTAACCGGACGTTCTAAAACCGGTTTCCCTTGTTTCCTTCGTTCTTCAAGAATCTTTTGGAGTTGGGCTATATTGCTTTTTGGGGTTTTATCACCGCCTGCGGCGATAATCTCCTTGTTGGTTTGGGTTATTATCTTACCTCTTTCGCGTTCCATATGTTTTAGATTATGGAACTAAGGTAAAGCGAAAAAAATCGGGAAATTCAGTGTTTAGATAAGTATTTTTTAGAGTGTATTAATATGGTTCGATATGGCTCAATAAATTTTTTTGAGTGGTTCCGTATGTATTTATAGTTGTGCTAACCTTATGCCCTATAAGGAGAGACGTCTGTTCCAAAAATTAAAACTATGAAATATGCTTAGAATCACTGTAAATAAATCTGCCACCGGTGCAAAGAAATACTACAGCGAAAAGTATTATAGCGAAGGTAACAAGCACCAAGAATATTACTCGGAAAAAGATCAATCAATTGGTACATGGTATGGCAAAGCTGCAAACCAATTAGGATTGACCGGAGCAATTAAGAAAGAAGATTTCGCTTCCCTTTGCGATAATCAAATACCAGGCTCAAACACAAAGTTAAGCAGCCGATCAAATAGTGAAAGAAGAGTTGGGTACGATTTCACGTTTAATGCAAGTAAATCTGTAAGTCTTGCGCGCGCCTTCGGCTCGGAAAGTGAGAAAAAGGAGATACTAAACGCCTTTCAAGATTCTGTTAGGGAAACAATGGCAAAAATTGAAAGTGCGGCGCAAGCCAGAATAAGAAAGAACGGGGCTAACAATAACCGTGAAACGGGAAATATAGCCTATGGCGAATTTGTTCATTTTACCAGCCGTCCGGTAAACGGTGTAGCCGACCCGCACCTCCACGCGCATTGCTTTGCGTTTAATACAACTTACGATAGCGAAGAAGCAAAATGGAAAGCCGCTGACTTCGGACAGATAAATAAAGATGCCCCCTATTATGAAGCAATGTTTCATTCCACCTTTGCAGCCAAGCTGCAAGATTTGGGCTATGAAGTTAAAAAGGCCAGAACAGGATTTGAAATAAAGGGAATCACCAGGGAAACTATTGAAAAGTTTTCACGCAGAACTGAGGAAATAGAAAACCTCGCCAGCGAAAAGAATATTACGGATAAAAACGAAAAGGCTAAGCTTGGCGCAAAGACGCGTGAAAGGAAAAGACAAACTTTGTCTGAAATTGAACAAACTAATGAATGGGAAAAGCGCTTAAGCAATAAGGAAAGACAAGTTTTAAAAACCCTCAAATCAGTTGAAACATCTAAAGAGGAAGTAAGACGAGATTCAACCGTCGAAGCTTTAGAATATGCCGTGAACCATCTCTTTGAAAGAAGGTCTGTCGTTTCAGAAAAAGGGATTTTAGCAACGGCTCTAAAGCATTCTTTAGGACAAGGTACAGTTGGACAAATGGAAACTACTTATACCGGCGCTAAACTTTTATCTATCCTAAAGACAGAAAAGAAGGGCCTTGAAACCTATGTTACCAGCGATATAGCACTTCAAGAGGAAAATGATCTACTCCTTAATGCGCACAACACTAAGGGATGTTTCAAACCAATACATGAAACATACCAACCTAAAGCGGCAAACCTTACAGATGAACAAAAGGAAGCTGTCCAACGCGCGCTAACCACATCCGAGGGGATAACAATTATAGCCGGTAAAGCAGGAACCGGCAAAACTACTTTAATGCGCGAAGTGCTGCACGGCATAAAAGAAGCGGGTAAAGAAATTTTTGCTTTTGCACCTTCCGCAGAAGCAAGCCGAGTTGTACAACGCAAGGAAGGTTTTGAAAATGCTACAACACTGGCAACACTTTTTAAGAATAAAGAATTACAAGGCAAACTTAAAAACTCAGTTATATGGGTTGATGAGGCAGGGATGGTTTCAAACAGGCAAATGAATCAAGTTTTAGAAATAGCAAAACAGCAAAATGCTAGGGTAATACTTACTGGGGATACCAAACAGCATAGTAGCGTCGAACGCGGAGATGCTTTAAGAATTTTGCAAAAAGACGCTGGTATCGTGCCGATTGAGGTGAGCAAAATACAAAGGCAGCAAAACAAACAATACAAGGAAGCTGTATTTGCACTTTCTAAATCCGATGTTGATAAGGGATTTAAGAAATTAGATAAAATGGGCGTTATCCATGAAATATTTGATGATGCTAAAAGGATAAAGAAGATTGCCGCTGATTACGTTACCTCCGCTCATGGGAAAAAGAATAATCAAAAGGTCAAAGAGATTTTAGTTGTTTCCCCTACTCATGCCGAAGGCGATAGGGTTACTGAGAAAATCCGGGAAGGGTTAAAACAAAAGGGATTCATTGGCTTGGAGGATAGGACAGTGAGGGTTTTAAAGAATTCACAGTTAACCCTGGCAGAAAGGCAAACCGCAGAAAACTATAATGCCGGGCAAGTAATTGTGTTTCATCAAAACGCTAAGGGATATAAAGCCGGTTCTAAATTTGAAGTTGCAGGAATAATCGAGAATAGGAACCTGTTATTAAAATCCAGTTCCGGTAAACTTAGCATTCTATCTCCTGATAAAGCAAATTGTTTCAACGTATTTGAGACAAAAACTATAGGTATAACTAAAGGAGATAAAATCAGGATTACGGGTAATGGCAAGTCTTTGGAAGGGAAACATCTGTTTAATGGGATGATGTATAAAATTGCAGGTTTTGACAAACAGGATAATATCAAACTATCTAACGGGTCTTTACTTCCATCGGATTATGGCCATTTGACATTGGGTTACGTTTTAACCTCACACGCTAGTCAAGGCAAAACGGTTGACAAGGTTATCATATCGCAAAGTTCGATGAGTTTCAGGGCTTCCTCTAAAGAACAATTTTATGTTTCTGTTTCTCGCGGAAGGCAGGCTGTTGCAATTTATACGGATGATAAGAAGGATCTGCTTAGAGCTGTTTCGCAATCTAACGAAAGGGAATCTGCAATGGAATTAACCAAGAAAGATAAACTGCTTAACAAAGCTCTTGAAATAAACCGGCTAAAGTTTGTTCAAACGATTAGGGAAAAGGCGGTGCAAATTATTAAACAGGAATTCAATAAACTAAAGGGTTATGGGTTACAAAGAAATACTGTTGCAAAGGAAGCTGGCAGAAGCAGATAACAATAACATCGAGGAAAAAGAAGTTGTTCCAGAGGTTAAGAATATCAAAGAGGCTACTGCCAATCCGAAGTTTTTCGGATTGGAAAATGTAAATGGAATGCCTACTTGCCTTGACCTTCGATTTGGTGATGGGCTTTCATTGGCCTTACCTTATTCCTACATCATTGAGTTTGACTTTGACCCGTCAGAAGGAATTGAAATAACAACCTCCGGCAAAAAGATAACTATAGAGGGCCGGAGTTTGCAAATGCTTTATAACCATCTAATCAGTTACAGGGTGAAGTATATTCAAGCGAACATTGGGAATGACCTTACTGGTGACAGGGACCTATTTGTAAAGACAATTAAAATAGAAGAGATATGAGACTTTACGATTTCTCGGTGCTGTTTGCCTGTGGAGTCGCCGGGGTTGAAGTTGGTGCGCCAATCAACTCTAGTGTTTTTTCATATTTTAATATTACATCTGCGTTTTCGCCTATTAGCGCCCTTGCAGCATCAATTGTTTTTGAAGTAATAACGCCATCAACGGTAAGACTTTTTCCATCTGCCGCAAGTGCCTTTTCAAGTTGCAGGGCATCACTCTTTGCTTCCTTATCACCGGAAGCAAGTTTTGCCTGGAACGCTGCTAAATCTTTTAAAATACCTGTTTTCTTTATTAGCTCATATGCTTTGGTCTCATTTGCATCTAAGACAAGCGGATCGGTAGTAATTTTTGCCGATTCTACTTGTGCATCGGCTATCGCATATTGTGCACCGGCAAGAGCCTGGTCGCCCAGCAACTTATTTTCGCTTACTCTTACTTGTGCACCAGCATCAATAAGTTTGTTTTTAGTTTCTTGGGAAACTATATTTTGGGATTCCGAGGAAAGGGCAACCGTCGGAGCTGAAGGTGGTGGGGTGTTGTTAACTCCTTGTAGCTTTAAATTATCAAGTTTTCTGTTGTTGCCTGGCATGCATCCCTCATTATTTATTTACCAATATATTGTATCACAGAACGGTTAAAAAATGATTAACAAAACCCTATTTTTAATAACCCATTGAATTAAAAGCCTTCTTTATGGAAAAACGTTCCATTTTATTATGGATTATCCCTCTGTTGCTGGCTATTTGGATTATTGTTCAGTTAATAGCGGGAAGAAAGAAAACGAAAATTACAAATCAAACTAGTTCTTCTAAAAACAGATTCTTTTATCTGGCAATCATTGCAATTCTGTTAGGTGTTATAGGTATGCAGTATTTCAATAGTAACTGGAAGTCCGACCAAAATCCAAATGATAAGGGGATAGTTACTCCTCAGGAATTGGCAGCAGTAATAGATAAACCGGAAAATTATGCGGCTGGTATTTTTATTAAAAAGGGTTTTACGTGGGACGAAACTACAGAACAAACCCGTTACAGGTTATATAAGCCCGATGTAAATGAGAAATCCCAAACGGAAGAGAATATTCTAGAGTATGCTTATATACTGCCCGCTTGGAATGGCTTTATTTTTTATGTCTTTAAAAATGACGAAAGGTATGACAGCTTCGTTGCGAGCATTAGGAAACTGAATTTGGACAGTATCTCTGGGAGAAGATATATTCAAGGGAAGCTTGGGGATTTTCCAGCTTATAAGTATAAGAATTGTGTGTTTGTGGCTGAAGACTATTGGCCTAGGGTTAAGGGTAAAACTGTAGTTATTTTTAGAAGTGATCTTTTAAAAAGCGATGAGGCAATGATTGCTGAAGAAAAAATTGCTCAAGCTAATGACTGTTTTTCCAAAGATGATTACCGGTTTGTGAGCAAGGTTAGGGGCGATCTTGATTTTATTCGATTCTATAACCGTAACGGAAATATTTTTCAATTTTCGGCTAATATAGAGAATGACAAAATCAATGGTAAACTTGAGAAACAAGGGAACCAACTAGTAGTGGTTGATGCCGGGGGACAAGTTCAAGGTGAGTTTACTTTGTTAGAGAACTGCAATACTCTCGTAGTGAATATCAGCCACAATGGCGAATTCGGTAGAAATCCTCATAGCGGTGAATTTGTTAGAAGTAAGGTGACTGTTTCACCGGTTAAGACTGATGTCCCTTGGGTTAACTATCACTGACCTCTGCCAAATCTGGAATAGGCGAAATACTATTCTTCGATTTTTAGTAATTCATACGGCCTTATTTCCAAGATTTCCGCTATTTTAAAAAGTACGCTGACGGACGTATTTATTTTACCGAGTTCAATCCGATTTATCTGACTTAATTCCATATCGCACATATTGGCAAACTCTTGCTGAGGGTAGCCGGCCTTCTCCCTTAGTTTACGTATGCGAAGCCCTACAGCCTTTAATGCTTTTTCATTTCTGATGTAACTCACTTATCAAAGAGAGCTAAGTGTAAATTTTTAACATAGGCAAATTTGCCTAAATCGCTTTTTTGCTCTTACTTTGTGCATAAAGTAATTAACCATGAAAAATCTGATAATAACTTGCCTGCTAATGACGGTAATTTGCTCTATAAAAGCCCAGGTATTTACCGTCAAAGAATTTGAAAAGTTGTGTTCGGCCAGCCAGTCTGATTTTGATGCCTACGTTTTACAAAAGGGATATACTCTAACCCAGGAATCGGAAGCTGACCATTCAAGGTATTATCATCATGAACCTCAGACAATCGAAGTAGATAATATAGTCCGTACGCCATCCCCCAACGCCTTGCCAGTTATCATGCAACAAACTGAAAATAGCGTTTACTACGCCAATGTTAAGGCTTCACTGGCTAAGTATGGATATAAGGAAGTGAAAACAAAATATCTTACGGTAGACGGAAAAAGTGTGCCTACCTATTTATATAGCAACGGACAGTTTACCATCGTTTTTTCTGCGATAAAGAAATCTATCAATACACGAGGAGAAGCCCCTCTTTATATGCAAGTGCATAGGGATTTTACCCAATATGCAATTCAGATTTACAAGGGGGTGAGTTAACCAAGGCATTTAGTTTTGTATTTGGATTTAACCAACCTCCTGCATTTACCTTCTAAATAATAAATATATTATTAATAATTTAATATGTTAACACGGCATCAAGAGCGCTGTCTGTATCTTTATGAATGAAATTAGATTGATAACCGATAGTCGTGGTAATAGAGGTGTGACGGTAAAGTTTCTGTAACATCTGTAAAGGAATTCTTTCACCGGAGATATTGCCGAAGGTATGGCGGGCAATGTGCATGGTGAGTTTCTTTTCGATCTTGGCCAATGGGGCAATATCCAATCTTAAAAGTCTATCTATCCTGCTAACCGTATTTGCGATTCTTTTTTGCATTTCAAATTTATCACTCAAATCTTCAAGCGATTTTAAATCCGGGAAAATAAAATCATCTTCTTTCAATTTTTGATCTGCGTATTGAACTATAATTTTTAAAGCTTTCTCTGGCATCTTTAAAGAGCCGCCTTTCGCGTTTTTACCCATAGAATAATATAACCGGTCGTTCTGAATATCTGACCATTTTATGCGCAATACATCGGAAACGCGCATACCAGCGAAATAGAACGAAAACAACCATAAGTTGCGGGCGTGATTTTGTGCTGGATGTGGCAATGCCACATCCTCAAGCTGTTTTACTTCCTCCGGTGATAAGCCAATTTTGAGAGTATCAGGGAACTTAATTCGGATTTTACCGGCGCCGAAGGGATAGTATTTCCGTTCAATGACGCTTTCTTTAATGGCTTGGCTGAAAATGGAGCGAATAACAACCAGGTGGTTTACTATGGTTCTCTCGCCAACCTTTTGAGTGCTTTTTAAATAGACTTTAAAGCGATTCAGGAGCGATTCGGTAATGTCGGCTAAAGATATATCCTCGCCCTTTAAAAACTCCTTAAAATGCTTTACGCGGGGCTTATCTGCTGAATAGCGGTTATATTTCCCTGTCTTCTGCAGGTTGCTAAGATATAGTTCTGCCTGGGCGGCAAATCTCGCTCCGGTGGCTTGCTTAACTTTCTGTTTAACGGCACGGGAAGAAACGGCGCTTGTATTTGTTTCCATTTCAAGCGCTTTATTATTGGCCTCGGCCAGCTTAGTTAATAAGAAATTATTTAGCCGCCCCGAATTGGCGTGTGATTTTCTTACCCGCTGGTGTTCTTCATCCCATTCTGTTTCCTTGATGTGCTGGCCAAGATGGATGAAAGAAGTTCTGCGGTCTTTGGTAATTCGGATGGCTAGAGGATAAGTTCCATCCTTATTTTGCTTTTTGCGAAGTACAACTTTTACGGTGGCCATACAATGAAAATTTGGTACAACAAAGGTACAACATTTGCTGTTTTTCTATGTATTTGGTTGGTTCTTTATTTTGTTAAAAGTGCTGATAATCAATCAAATGAAACCATATCAAACTATATGAAACCAATATACTAAGGACTTAAAATCCTGTGAAACTTAAATTTCGTGCGGGTTCGATTCCCGCCCGCGGTACTTTAAAGGGGAATTCTTCATATATTTTGAGAAGAGTTCCCTTTTTATTTTCGTCTTCGGGTGTTATAAGCACCCGCTACCTTACTTACCAAACCTGTCTAAAAAAGTCGATTTCATCCTGGCCGAAACTTCAACTTTTGTTCCGTCATTCATAATGATGTAACCGCCTCTGCCCTTAACGTATTTGCGGATGTGATTAATATTTACAAGGAACGACTGGTGAGTGCGGCAGAAATATTCGTCTCCCAAAATGTCTTCAAAATAGTTGAGCGTTTTACATACAACTGTCTTTTCTTTTGACTTTAAATACAGCGTGGTGTAATTATTATCCGCTTCGCAATACAGAATGTCTTCCAGGCTGATAAACAATAAGCCATCGTTAGAAGGCAGGGCGATCTTCCTTTTATATTCTTCCTTTTGGTGCGAATTATAAAGGAACATATCTTTTCTTTCGCGCAGATCGGGCAAATCCTGTTCGTTCTTTACCTTGTTTACCGCGCTCACAAGATCATCTATATCCAAAGGTTTTAAAAGATAATCAAGTGCGCAAGACCTTATCGCCTTTATGGCATAATGTTCGTAAGCCGTAGTAAAAATTACATTCA
>JAQBNQ010000238.1 GCA_028288545.1 Bacteroidota bacterium | reverse complement strand
AAACACCAGTTCTACATCAAACACCAAAAACAATAAAGCAAAAAGGTAGTAGCCCACATTCATCTGGTTCCAGGTAGTTCCGCGGGTTGGAACCCCGCATTCATAAGCTTCGCCTTTTTGCGGGTTATTTGTTACCTTAGCTAACAGCCTCGAAACCAAGAGGCCGCCACCGGCAAAGGCCACACCGCAAATGGCAAGTAAAATCAAAGAAGCTGAACCCATGAGTTGCAGATTTATAATCTAAATTACCAAATAGCGTTTAATGTACTGGTAACAATTATGATAAAATAAAACCGACTTACAATTATTTATGTAAAATTTTTGTACACAATTTGAACTATTGAATCAAATTTGTTTCTTTTAGAAAATGTTATCAAACTAAAAACCCAAAACAAATCGATTATGGCAATTAAGATCACTGACGTTTGCATCAATTGTGGAGCCTGCGAACCGGCCTGTCCTAACGGGGCTATTTATGCTAACGGAGATAGTTGGAAAATTTCTGACAAAACAAGTGCCCACGGCGACTACCAGTTAATGAGCGGACAGCATGTAGATGCAGATGCCAGTCAGACACCAGTATCGGACGACTACTTTTATATCGTCACCGATAAATGTACCGAGTGCAAGGGTTTTCACGACGAGCCGCAATGCGCCTCGGTTTGCCCGGTTGACTGTTGCGTTGCCGATTTGGATAATGTAGAAACTGAAGAAAGCCTTTTAAAGAAGAAGGCCATATTACACGTTGAAGGATAACCCCTCTAAATCTCCCCTAAAGGGGAGACTTAATACATGAGTTGGAGATAAAATAAATAATGCACATAAAGCATTTTGAATACCATGGAAGAAATAACAGAAGTAAAACCCACACGAAGTACACTTACCAAAGAAACAGATAGCGTGGTGGTGCGTTTTTCGGGAGACTCGGGGGACGGAATGCAACTAACCGGAATGCAATTTACCGACACGGCCGCCCTGCTGGGGCAGGACATCAGTACCTTTCCGGAATACCCGGCAGAGATACGCGCCCCGGTTGGAACACTGGCTGGTGTTTCGGGTTTTCAGGTGCACTTTGGAAGCAAGGAAATTTTTACGCCCGGCGATTTTTATGATGTGCTGGTGGCCATGAATTCCGCCGCTTTAAAGGTGGATCTTCCGCGTTTAAGAAAGGGTGGAATTATTATCGCCAACACCTCGGGCTTTGACTCAAAAAATCTGAAGTTGGCCGGCTACCCGGATGGTTCGCCAAACCCTTTAGAGGATGGCAGCCTTGCTAATTACCAGGTGTACAAAATTGAGGTTACCAAACACACAAAGGAAGCCCTGAAAGATTCCGGCCTGGGTATGAAGGATATTGAGCGCTGCAAAAATATGTTTGTGCTTGGTGTGCTGTTTTGGATGTTCGATAAAACGATGGAGTTTACCATCCAAAACCTGATAGAAAAGTTTGCTAAAAAGCCGGATGTCCTTAACGCAAATATCCTGGCTTTAAAAAGCGGTTGGAACTACGGCGATAACACCGAAATATTTACCACCCGTTACAAAATTTCTGCGGCTAAATTACCGGCAGGAGTGTACAGAAATATTTCAGGCAACCAGGGCTTGGCCATTGGTTTGATAGCTGCTGCCGAAAAAGCGGGGCTTGATATTTTCCTTGGCTCATATCCTATCACCCCGGCATCGGATGTGTTGCATGAACTGGCCAAGTATAAATCAAACGGTATAAAAACTTTTCAGGCGGAAGATGAGATAGCGGCTATTTGCTCGGCTATCGGCGCTGCTTATACAGGATGCCTTGGAATTACTACTACCTCGGGACCCGGTATGGCTTTGAAAACTGAGGCCATGGGACTTGCCCTGATACTTGAAATTCCTTTAATTATATGCGACATACAACGTGGTGGGCCGTCAACAGGTTTACCTACTAAAACCGAGCAGTCAGATTTATTGATGGCCATGTATGGCCGGCACGGTGAATCGCCGCTACCTATTGTTGCTGCTGCCTCACCGGCTGATTGTTTTGATGCGGTGTATGAAGCCGTACGTATTTCTGTGGAGCATATGGTACCGGTTATATTTTTGAGCGATGGATACATTGCCAACGGCGCCGAGCCTTGGAAATTCCCAACAGAAGATCAGTTGGCACCTATTACTGCAAACTTTGTTACAGAAAATAATAATCCGGACGGAAAATTCCTTCCATATAAAAGAAATGCCAAAGGCGTTCGCCCTTGGGTAGTGCCGGGAACAAAAGGATTGGAGCATCGCATTGGCGGTTTGGAAAAACAAAATGAAACAGGCAATGTTTCTTACGATTCGCTAAACCACGAATTGATGGTTAAGCTTAGGGCTGAGAAGGTGAATAAGATCGCCGACTTTATTCCGTTTGCTAAACCGGATAGCGGAAAAGACAAAGGAAAACTTTGTGTACTGGGATGGGGATCAACGCATGGCGCCATTAAAACTGCGGTACTTGAACTGTTAGAAGAAGGATATGACATAGCCCATGTTCATTTGCGCCACGTTAATCCTTTCCCTAAAAATTTAGGCGAGTTGTTGAACAACTACGATAGAATACTTATACCTGAAATGAACTGCGGCCAATTGCTGCAGCTTATTAAGGCAAAATACCTGATACCTGCAGAGGGTTTGAACAAAGTACAGGGAATGCCGTTTACAACCGAAGAAGTGAAGAATAAGATCGTTGAACTGTATAATAAATAACTAGCATGGATACATTAACTGAAAATGCAGCACCCGTAAAATTAACTGCTAAGGATTTTACATCCGACCAGGAAGTAAAATGGTGTCCGGGTTGTGGCGACTATTCGATATTGAAGCAGGTGCAAACTGTACTGCCTGATATGGGCGGCGAACGCGAAAAATATGTGTTTGTTTCCGGTATCGGTTGCTCTTCGCGCTTTCCTTATTATATGGCTACGTATGGTGTGCATAGCATCCACGGCCGCGCCCCGGCTATTGCAACCGGGGTTAAAGCAGCTAATCCTGACCTGAATGTTTGGATGATAAGCGGTGACGGTGATTTGCTATCCATTGGTGGCAACCACTTTATACATATGATGCGCCGTAATCCGAACATTAAAGTAATGATGTTCAACAATGAAATTTACGGATTGACCAAGGGGCAATACTCGCCAACTTCGGCAAAGGGTATTGTTACCAAATCAACGCCTTATGGTTCGATAGATGAGCCGTTCAATCCGGCTGAATTAGCTTTAGGTGCCAAGAGTACTTTTTTTGCCCGCACCATGGATCGCGACCCGAAGCATATGCAGTTTGTAATTAACCGCGCTAACAAACATCATGGTACCGCCTTTGTTGAAGTTTACCAAAACTGCCCTGTATTTAATGATGAGGTGTTTGGCATTTTTACCGATAAGGCGACAAAGAAAGATGAGACCATTTTTATTGAGCACGGTAAGCCGCTTATTTTTGGCGGAAGCGATAACAAAGGCGTTAAGCTGGATGGCTTTAAACCTGTTATTGTTGATTTAACCGACGGCAGCGTAAGCAAAGATGATTTGTGGATACACGATGAAACTGATAAAACAAAATCATTTATCCTGGCGCAGTTTGCCGACTTCAGCTCTGCTGAAAATCACTTCCCTCGTCCATTCGGCGTTTTCTATACCGAAAACCGCCCTTGCATAGATGAACAAATTGCAGATCAGATTTCTGCGGTACAGGCTAAAAAACCAAGGATACCTTTGAACAAAATATTGAGCGGAGAGAAGACCTGGACGATTGTTTAGTTTCGATTTTCAGGTTTCAAATTTCAGGACAAATACAAAATCCCGGTTGAGGTTCATCTGGGATTTTTTTGTGCTCCCGACTTCGACTTTGTTCAGCTTATCCATTTCATCGAACAGAAAGATAGTAGATAAATTTGCCTTTGTCTAATATCTAGCGCCTAGTGTCTCATATCTAATGTCTAGCATCTAAAGTCTGCCCTCTTATTTTTATTTCCTAAATTTATTCCCTCTGTAAAAAACACAAAATCCCTTTTATCAAATGAGCAATTCCGGGTTTTCGATAAGCGAGTATCATGATGTGAAGCCTATTTACGGGAAACTAAATAAACTGGTTTCGCTGCCCCTGGTAAAGATTGCCCCTGCGCAGATGGAGAAGTACCTGAACTACTTTGAAACAAAGTGCGCCAAAAGCAAGGTGATGATGGAGGAGGCGAAGAAGTATATACCGGGTGGGGTGCAACACAATCTTGCCTTCAATTATCCCTTCCCCATTGCGTTTACAAAGGCCGAAGGCGCTTATCTATATGATATTGACGGCAACCGGTACATAGATTTTTTACAGGCCGGTGGCCCCACCGTTTTAGGCAGTAATTATGAACTGGTAAAACAAAAATCTATTGAACTGATTAATGAATGTGGCCCCAGCACAGGGCTGTTTCACGAATATGAATTAAAGCTGGCTGAAATAATTTGCCGCAACATGCCATCTGTCGAGATGTTCCGTATGCTAGGCAGCGGTACCGAAGCTGTAATGGGTGCCCTGCGTTTGGCGCGATTGGTTACCGGTAAAAAGAAGATCATTAAAATGGGCGGCGCTTATCACGGTTGGAGCGACCAAATGGTTTACAGTCTTCGTGTTCCGGGCACTTTTATTTTTGATGCGAAGGGTATTCCGTTTTTAAGTTCGTGGCACACACAATCGGTTCCGCCTAACAATATCAATGCCCTGGAATGGCACCTGCGCTTAAACACCTTGCGTGGAGGAACGGCCGCTGTAATATTGGAACCTATGGGCCCTGAGAGTGGCACTTATCCTTTATATAAAGAATATTGTCAGCAGGTTCGGACACTTTGCGATAAGTATGGAACCCTGCTGATTTTTGATGAGGTAGTTACTGCTTTCAGAATTGGAATGAGCGGAGCGCAGGGATACTTAAACGTTAAACCGGACCTGACCATTTTTGGTAAAGTAGTTGCAGGTGGATATCCCGCAGCAGGTGGCATTGGCGGAAAGCGCGAATATATGTTAGGACTTGCGGCCGGTTTAGAAGGAGGAAAGAAAGTGAAGGTGGGCGGAACGATGGCAGCAAACCCGCTTAGTTGCTGCGCCGGGTATCATACGCTTGTTGAGATTGAACGTACCCATGCCTGCGAAAAGGCAGGTCACGCAGGCGATAGAATTACTAAAGGCTTAAATGCTTTGATAGATAAATATGCATTGCCCTTTGTAGCTTTTAACCAGGGGGCAATAGTACATTTAGAAACTGCCGGAACGCTATACGTAAAACTTGACTACCTGAAAATAAAGAAGGTGCTAAAAGAAATTGATGCCCGCAAAAAACTGATGGAACAAATGGGTGCTGCTTATATGGCCGAGGGTGTTGTAACACTTGCCGGAAGCCGCTTGTATATGAGCATGGCTGATACCGATGAGGTAGTTGATGATGCTCTAAACCGCTTTGAAAATGTTTTTAAAGCAATTGAGAAATAAGGAATGAGTATTGAAGAAGCAAAAATTATAGTTTGCGCCGCCGGCAAAAAATTGTTGAAAGAAGGATTGGCTGCCCGCACTTGGGGTAATGTAAGTGTGCGGATAAGCGACCGTGAAATGGTTATTACGCCAAGCGGGAGAAAGTATGATGAGTTGACACCCGCCGATATGGTATTGGTAGATTTTTACACCCTCAAATTTGAAGGGCACTTAAAACCCTCGTCGGAATTAAAACTACACGCACGGGTTTATAAAACACGATCGCATATTAACGCCGTGATTCATACTCACCAGATGAATGCCTCAATTGTGGCAGCAGCGCAAAAAAATCTTGTTGTTTTAGATGCTGGACACGAACGCATTTTAGGCGGAAAAATAATTAAGACAGCACCCTACGCCTTACCCAACTCAAAAAAAATTACTGTTGAAACGGAAAAATGCATTGAAGCCTCGAATGCCGCGCTGATGGCTAACCATGGAGTAGTTTGCATCGGAAAAAAATTAGATGATGCTTTTGACGTGGCCCACACTTTAGAGAAGGCCTGTGAACTATTTGTTAACTCCGGCAAACAAACCGCATGAAAACAGACGAAGCAATAAATAGTTTGTTGAACGCCCATAGTTATTTTGAAACGCAAGGCTCCGGGTATAAAAACTGGGGACATGTAAAAGTGTTACAAATAGCACTGAAAATAAGCGATACGGAATTTCTACTAACAGACGACAGCAAGGACTTGAAACAGTTAACCCAATCGGATATTCAGCAAACAACTTCCGGCCCTGCCATTTTTCGGCAAATTTTTTCAAAAAGAAAGAGGATAGGGTGTGTTCTCATCACCCGGCAACAATATGCATCGCAACTTCAGCAGGAAGTTCCCGCCATACTGGATGACCAGGCGCAGTTGCTGGGAGTTTCTGTGCGTATAGCAAAATCGGAAAGAGATGTGATAAATGCCTTAAGTAGCAGGTTTGCGGCGATTATGCCGGATGGAAAAAGTATTTGCATAGGCGCTACAATTGAGGAAGCTTACGTCGCTGCGCAGTTGCTGGAAAAGACCGCAAAGGTTTTTATCGAAGCTAAAAAGATAGGCGGTGCTGTGCCTATTAATAAAATAGAGGCGTGGTTAATGCAACAATACTACCAGTTCAAATATTCGAAGGAGGCGGTGAAAAACAGGTAGTCGATTTCAGGTTGCAGTTTCATTTTTCAAGTTAGGCAGACCATCATTAAAACAAGTTGTTCATTAAGAACCTGTTTCTAATCTCACCCACTCTCAATAACATCCGTTAATACCCAAGGGCAAATTTCACATACGACCGTTCATGTTGGCCATTCCAAAATTTTGAGTACGTTTGATAATCAGACAAATTTCTCATTTAATGTTTTGGGATAACCGGCAATGGTATTCAGTAGCATAGTTTTTCTTTTATATTTCTTCCCGGTTTTTATCACTCTGTATCTCCTGCTAGATAAGCGTTTCAAAAACCTGGCGGTCCTGTTTGCAAGCATCCTGTTTTACAGTTGGGGGGCGCCCCTCTTTATATTCGTCATACTTGGCACCACGTTTATAGATTTTCATTTGGTTAAGCTAATGTCCGAAGCGGAGAAGACCCCGGTCAGAAATTTTTTTCTTGCACTATCCGTTTGCATGAACCTGGGCTTGCTCTTTTATTTCAAATATTCATTTTTTTTGATTGAAAACCTGAATGTTATACTCCACCTGTCGGGCGTAAAAAATGTCGGCTGGCAGAAAATAGCGTTGCCCATTGGCATTTCTTTTTTTACATTCGAATCGCTGACATATGTTATTGATGTTTACCGCGGCGTTCATGCCCCGCTTAAGAAATTCTGGAATTACCAGCTATATATTATTCTTTTCCCTAAGCTTATTGCCGGGCCTATTGTAAGATACCACGACATTGCAGATCAGATTACAGACCGGTTTGATAAAGAAAGCATTGATAAAATATTTGCAGGACTAATGAGATTTATCATCGGGCTAAGTAAGAAAGTTATAATTGCAAATTCCGTAGCGGCGTGTTCAGACCATATCTTTAAATCAGACCTTCATTCCTTAAACAGTGCCACGGCATGGTTTGGAATACTTTGTTACGCGTTTCAAATCTATTTTGATTTTTCGGGGTATTCGGATATGGCAATCGGCATTTTGAAAATGATAGGATTTGATATCGCTGAAAATTTCAACCAGCCATACTCTGCTAACTCCATCACCGATTTTTGGAGACGATGGCATATTTCTCTTGGAGCATGGATGCGTAATTATTTGTATATTCCATTAGGAGGAAACCGCGTAAAAAGCCAATGGCGGGTGTACCTCAATTTATGGATTGTTTTCCTCGCTTCCGGCCTTTGGCATGGAGCCTCGTGGAATTTTGTAATATGGGGTGCATATCACGGATTTTGGCTTGTTTTAGAAAGAGCTTTTTTATCAAAATTATTGGATAAAATATGGAATCCGGTTAGAGTGGGGGTTACTTTTTTCCTGGTAGTAGTAGGCTGGGTATTTTTCCGGGCGGAAACCTTAACCGATGCGGTCGTTTTTATGCAAAGGATGTTCGCCTTTGAACCAGGCAGAATAGCTGACTTAAACCCGGAATTGCTCTTCTTTTTTGTAATGGCCGGCTTATTTAGTTTTATTGGCATATCGCAGTTGGGACGGAGGCTGATCACTTTTTTTTACAGCGGCGAATGGGGTATAAAAGGCAGCGTTGGATGGGGCGCTATTTGTGCTGTTCTGTTGATTCTGAACCTGGGTTTCCTTGCGGCGCGGGGATTTAATCCCTTCATTTATTTTAGATTCTGATGAGAAAGATATCTGCGAAACATTTAATGACCGGCCTATTTCTCCTCCTTCTATGGTTACCGATGATGCAGACTAAGTTTCACGTATTTAAACTGGTTGAGCTGAAAGGTGCCTATCTGAGCCCCAGCAATATAAGCTTCAATTTCAAAAATTGGTTTGAAGGCTCTTACGTTACTCAAAAAGAAGAATTTATACGCTACAATTTTGGCTTCCGTGCCTACCTTGTAAGGTTATACAATCAAAACAGGTTCTGGCTTTTTAAAACCACCATTCCCGGCCTTGCCGTAGGAAAAGAAAATTTCTTGTACGAGGAAAAATATATAGATGCTTATTACGGAAGCGATTTTGTTGGTGAAGACAATATTCAGAAAAGAGTAGGCCTGCTGAAGGAGCTGCAGGATACATTGAAAGAAAAAGGCGTTTTTATTTTTGTTACACTGGCCCCGGGTAAAGGGTCCTTTTACCCCGAATATTTTCCGGAACGCCTTAAACGTCAAAAGCAAACCACCAATTACGAACGGTACATTAAAGATTGCAAATCAGCCGGAGTTCATGTCCTTGACCTGAAAAGTTATTTTCTTAGTTTAAAAAGTTCATCCCGGTATCCTCTATTTCCGCGGTGCGGAATGCACTGGAGCAGCTACGGCGAATTTATTGCTTATGATTCGCTGGCACATTATGTTGAAAAGGAAACCGGTAAGAGTTTGCCCACGCTAAGATTAGACAGTCTCCAGCTAACGGATAAGCCACGCTCAAGGGATTATGATGCAGCAGAAGCTATGAATCTGATCACCACACTGTGCAAGGACTCGCTGGCATATCCTTTTTTTACTGTTATGGATTCCGGAAAGGCGAAACTGTTTTTTTTAAATATTGGGGATAGTTACTATTGCAAGATGTACGTGGATTATACTCCTTTGGTGTTTAAACAGCATGATTTTTGGTATTACTTTTCAACTATGTATTCGCCCATCAGAACAGACAGAAAAGTGGATGAGGTTAACTTAAAGGAGGAAATTTTAAAGCACGATATTATTTGCCTGATGTACACAGATGCAAATTTAGGTACTTTCGGTTCAGGCTTTATCGAAAAGGCCTTGCAGGAATTTAAATCTGGAAAAAAATAGAAAAGTAGCAACTCAACTATATTCTTACAACTTGGGGGCAAAGTGATTAGAAAGTACCCTTCACCAACTTTCAGTAACGTCTGTTATTACCAAAGGACATATTTCACAAGCCGCTAATCCGTTTTGATTATACCAGCGGCAAACGGGGCGTATGGCGCAATCTTTTATGGCTTGTACTTCTACTTTTGTTTTGCCCTGGGCTACATGATCGAGGATGCCATCCACAACGCCGCAGCGGCTGCCGGTCCATTGTTTACAGGCACCTTGTACACAATTATTGGAAAAGCGGAAGCGGCTCTGTGGATTACGGCCCTCTGCTGCCGCTTTTATGAAATCCTCTGTTATTTCCAGCGGAGTTTCAAGCATGTCCACGTGGCCGTCTTCCTTTACCAGTCCAATTAATTTTGAACCCTCCGCACATTTTGAACTTGGGCAGAGGATCCTTTCTTTAGAAAGTAGCGCATCCATCACTATAATTCTCCTTCAAAGATGTTGCCCAAATTCGGCCTGTACCATAATCCGCAAAGAGGCTGGTGAAACACATGTACAAGCCCTCCTTTACTAAGATCAATATCGCCCAACTCCTTCATCACTGCGCTCTGAACGGCAGCATTGATGCGGTTTAGATGCTCCTTTGGTAATTTAAGACCTTCGAGATTTACAGTAAAAACGTGATCGCTATTGGTTTGCTTTGCCATGGTTGTAGGTTTTTATCGGTTATAAAATTTTGCACTACAAACCAAGGCACTAATAAGCGCAATGTCAATCGGCTAAAGGATGAGATTTCGTTAAAAGGAGGGACAAATGATTATAACTGCTAACCGATTCGGTTACCGATCGCGCTATTTATTATTATTATATGGTCTGAAGAAAACGGAACTGATTAAAGACACAGAAAACAGTTTTGAAAGTATCCTTACATTTGGAGCGTTGTTTATAAAACTGCCATGCCGCATTCTATCCGTTACTTGCTGAAAATATATTTTACCGGTGTAGTATTTTTCCTTTGTCTTAGATTATTGTTGATAGCCATATCCCTAAACCTGGCGTTGCGGCCTTCGCAACATTTGTGGGAGCTTGGCGAAGCTTTGATAATCGGATGGCGCTTTGATACTGTTATATCCAGCTATGCTTTATGTGTGCCCTTTGTATTTTTATCCCTTGCCGAACTCTTCGGACACCTATCTACGAAACTCATAAAAATATTTCATTGCTATATAGTTTTAGTCTACACACTCTGTTTTTTTATTTGCTGCGCGGATATGCCTTTTTTCAGGTATTACACTGAAAGACTTAACGGCCTGATCTTTGCTTACCAGGACGGGGCTCCATTGATGCTAAAGACGATAATGGGTGATTGGCGATATTATCTTTATCTAATTGCGTTTTTGATAGTGGTTGTGTTGTTTGTACGAAAGGTAAGAAAATTCAGGAGCACTTTAATTGAATCTGCCCAGGCAACAAGAAATGCCTCAAGTAAAATAAAGTCAGGCGCTTTTATATTAGCTGCCGCCGTAATTCTGTTTATCGGAATGAGAGGAAGAATAAGTGCTCTATCGCCCATGCGCACAGGCACCGCTTATTTCTGCGATTATACTTATGCCAACAAAATTGCGCTTAACCCCGTATTTTCTTTTATGGAGGGAGGCATTAATTATTTTGATGCTGGAAGAAAAAGTCTACACTATACCGATGATGCAGCGGCTGTTGGAGCAGTTCAGAAAATGCTTAAGGTGCCGGGCGATGGAGAATTTGGTTCGCCTATTTGCAGGGAGATAAAATTCGATTCGTCCGAACGCAAAATGAATGTGGTGTTGGTTATTATGGAAAGTATGGCTGCCGGAAACATGAAGCATTTTGGCAATACCCAAAATCTTACCCCGTTTTTAGACAGCCTGGCAAGCATTGGTTACTTGTTTCAAAATTTCTATTCGGCAGGTACACACACCCAAAATGGAATATACTCTACCCTTACCGGGTATCCCTGTTTGCCAAATCAGCATTCTTTAATCCGGCCCACTACGGAGCGGTATGAGTGTTTGCCCGTCATACTTTCCCATAACGGTTATACTACCGCGTTTTTTACATCCCATGATGCCCAATTGGATAACATGGAGGGTTTTTGCAGGGCCAATGGTTTTTCTGAAATTTATTCCAGCAGCAACTATCCTTCCTCGGCCAATATAAATTCGTGGGGGGTGCCTGATCATTACTTGTTTGATTACGCATTAAACAAATTGGATGATTACGCTCGAGGTGACAAGCCTTTTTTTAGTACTATACTGACAATTAGCAATCACCCGCCTTACGCCATACCAAAAGATATTCCCTTTAAAGCCCACAGCGGCCAGGAGGTAGACAGGTCTGTTGAATATGCCGATTGGGCGCTACAACAATTTTTTTCGAAGGCATCAAAAAAGCCCTGGTTCAATAATACCGTTTTTGTTTTGGTGGCAGACCATGGGCGATGGGTTGGGGAGAATCGTTATGAATTTGCAAGAAGTTTTGTAAAAATTCCTTTGATCATTTACGGGGCAAAGTTAGATTCGGGTTGCCATGCAGTCGACAATTTTGGCGGACAGGTAGATGTGCTGACTACGGTAATGGGCTTGCTAAGAATACCATACAGCAACAATACATTTGGAAAAGATCTTTTGAGGGAGCAAAAGAGTTTTTCATTTTTTTGCTCAGATGATAAACTGGGCTGTATTGATAGCAGCTGGTTTTATTTCAGCAAAATAAAAAACGATGAGTTTCTGGTAAAATACAGAAACGGCGACTTGAAAAATTATCTAAATGACGAGCCAGCGGCCGCAAAACAAATGCGGGAAGAACTTCTATCTATTTACCAGACTGATCAATGGATGGTTCAAAATGGCAAAACCGCCTTAAAGAAATAATGGGCTTATTACTCGTGGCTAATAACTAGTTTTTGCGTCACAACTTGTCCCGCACTTTCCACCGTAACAAAATATAATCCTGTTGCGAATTTTTCAGTTGAAAGTTGAATGCTTCCGGCTGATAGTTGCTGAGATGTTATTCTCCTTCCTGCAACGTCTGTAATAGTTAACTCTCCTCCAGAAATATTTTCGTTTAAACTGATAGTGATATTTGACGAAGCGGGATTTGGAAAAATATTAAACGAATGATCGGTTGCCTCATCGATTGCCAGGGGGCCAAGGATATTGAATTGCGTTGAACAATCAATGCCGTTATAACTTGCCTTAAAGGTATAAGTGCCCGGTGCCGTAGGTAACAGTTTAGACCAGCCTGCATAACTGGCGTGATAGTTATTTGTTGACGTACGGGTCCAGCTATTAAAGGTTGTTCCGTTAGGGTTTAGTATACTTAAATTGGCAACCAGGCCGGAAGTTTCATCGCGTAAGTACATATAAAATTTAGCATAGCCCGGTGACAAACCCAGGCCCTGAAATGGAATAGTGTAAGAACTACTTTCGTTCGTAGTTTCGGTGGCGGGACAGGCAGGTAAAACAATATCGGTTGTGTTTACCGAAACCTTTACGGCCTCGGGTTCGGTGTATGGTTTTTGTGTGGCCCACCAGGTGTTGGCGTTCCAGGTGTTACAAGAGCCTGCAAAAGGATCTATTAATGAGCTGGCTGTAGTTCCGTTCCATACTTCGAAGTGAAGGTGAGGGCCTGTAGAGCTACCCGAACTACCTACTATGCCAAGATACTCACCGGCCGCTACCGTTTGTCCCACACTTTTTGTTGTAACCGAACCGGATTTCATATGCCAGTAATGTGTTTGGGAGCCATCGGCATGGGTTATAATTATTGCATTGGCCGTTAAATTGTTACCGGCACAGTTTTTATCAAAATTGCCGTCCGACTTATATAAAATAGTTCCGGCTGCCGCAGCAATTACCTGTACCTGATTGCTATCCATTTTATAAAACGGGAAAGGAAAAATGGCAATGTCTGTTCCTGCATGTCCATCATAAGTTCTGGACCCACAATTGTAATCCAAAATACCGGTTGTAGTATCATGGTCTACACCTGCGCTAATAAAATAAAAGCTACAATCAGGCAGATTTCCCGCCGCCTGTAAAGGCCAGCCAAGCGCCGTAACTGCTGTACTTCTCGGTGTTGTTAAGCCCAAAAGTTGCCTGTTCTCTGCACATCGCTGCTCAATCACTTTATATTCCTCGGTGCTAATACAGGGGTGGTTGGCATCATTTGCTGATGCTGGGTTCGGCCCTCCTTCGCCCTTATCTTCTATAGTTTGAGCAAAACAAGACAAGGAAACGGAGCAGAGTACTGCTAAAAAACTGCGGGTAAAATATGTTTTCATAAAATGTATTATTAAACAATGACACGCCAAAAGTGCCGATTAGTTGCAGTACCTCAAGATTATTTGTTGTTACTTCTTACTTGTTCAAGCTATTTCTTAGTAGCTGCTTTCACCTCTTCCAGCTTGCCATCCTGTTCGGCTAAGGCCCTCCCCCATTTTGCAATGGCTTCAACCACCGGTATAAGTGTTTGACCAAATTCGGTCATAGAGTACTCAACGCGTAAAGGCACCTCGGCAAAAACTTCGCGCTTAATTACACCGTCTTCTTCCAGGCTTTTCAATTGAAGGCTCAGCATTTTTTCGGTTATATCGGGTATTTGCTTTTTTATTTCGCCAAAGCGCATGGTTTTGTTGCGCAGGTACCACAAAACCACCGTTTTCCATTTTCCACCGATATAATCCATCGTTACATCAAGTGCACAGTGATAGGTTTTTTCGTGCATTTTAATGTGGTATTCTTTGCCCTTAATTATCATCTGAAAGCGTTAAAAATTGATACTGTCATGTTTGACAGTTATTGCAAAGGTAAAATACTATACTTAAGTTTGCAACTATAGTATTTACAGTAACTGACAAAAGCATATGGAAATCATTCTTTCAGTTCATTGGGTATTAGGGGCAGCTCTCTGGTTTTTGATCAACGGAATATTGCACGATATTTTTGTGGTGATAAATCATAAGGGTAATTACAACCGCGACTTATTACGGCTGCTTATGGATGGGCATGTGCTAATTCTTTCGGGAGCAATATTGCTGGTGTGTTATGTAATGCTGCTGAATAAAATTTCATCGGCAGCGGTAATTGGCATTATTGTAGGCGTAGGAATGCTTGCGTACTGTTTTATGATATTCCCATTTCTTAAATCATTTATTACTATGGCAATAAGTGTCCTGTTAATAATAGTATGCATCAGGCTGTGCCTGGTTTCGCCAAACATTTTTCAAATCGTACAAAATCTTAAATAACATGGAAAATAAAATCGTGCTGATAACCGGAGGCAATTCGGGAATAGGTAAAGCAACAGCAGTTGGTATTGCAAAAACCGGCGCAACAGTTATTATTGCCTGCAGGAGCAGGGAAAAAGGAACACAGGCAGTAGAGGACATAAAAAAGGCCAGTGGCAACAACAAGGTTGAACTATTGCTGATGGACCTGGCATCGCAAAAATCGGTTCGCGATGCGGTGACTGAATTTAAGACCAGGTTTAAGCAACTACATGTATTGATAAACAATGCCGGTGTGTTTTTGCGTAATAGAGAGGAAACGGTGGATGGAATTGAAAAGACCTTTGCCACTAATTATTTGTCGCACTTTCTGTTAACCCACCTTTTACTTGATACGCTGAAGGCCAGTGCTCCATCGCGCATTATCAATGTGGCCTCAAAACATGGCGGCATTAAAATTGATTTTGAGGATTTAATGACTAGCAAAAATTATTCGTTTATGAAGGCTGTTGGGCCCACCAAACTGGCCATGGTAATGTTTAGTCGCGAGCTTGCAAAACAGCTTAAAGGCGCCGGTGTTACGGTTAACTCGCTTCACCCCGGTTTGGCAAAAAGTAATTTGTTGAATGATATACCGGCTGTGCCAAGGGTTTTATTTAATCTAATAATGACGAGTCCCGAAAAATGCGCAGAAACCAGCATTTACCTGGCTACCTCGCCGGATGTTGCAAACGTTAGCGGAGAATATTTTGAAAAGAAAAAAGTAGTAAAGCCCGGAGCAAATGCAACGAATGATGCCGATAATAAGCGTCTTTGGGACGTGAGCCTTAAGCTGGCAAATTTAGACGAACGATAGATATTTGCTGTTTTCAAAAATGTGAAGCCCCGGTTTTAGGGTAGAAATTATATTTTCGTTTGGGATTTACAATTTCAAATTAACCCGGCAAAATTATCCTACACGGCATTATGGCTTTTGTAAGCAGTTTAAAACAATTAGCCAGAACAACGCTTTCGCCGCTTCTTTACACGTTTTATTATATACCTAATCAGCGCAAAATAAGTGTAACCCGCGATGGCCAGCCTTTGAAGCCGGGTATAACCGCGGTAGTTGCCGCTAAGGACGAAGAATACACTATTGCTATGTGCCTTGAAAGCCTTGTGGGAATTGCTGACCAGGTTGTGTGCATTGACAATGGCTCTACTGATGGAACGCTCGCAATAATGAAAAAATTTAAGGGAGATTTCGGGAATAAACTGGAGGTTGATATTTTGGAAATGCCCGGTGCGCTGCTTGGAGATTGCAGGGAGGCCGGACTAAAACATACCAGGCACGAATGGCACCTGCGCTGGGATGCTGATATGATTTGTAAAACTTCATGGCCCGAAGATATGAAGCAACTGCGCCAAAAGTATTTGAGCAGTGCAAGGCCACAAGCGGTACAATTGCCCCGGACAAATTTATTGGGGGATTTGCATCATACCTATTCGCAACAGGAACAAGTCGTTGATCCGGGAGAGCCAATACTGGTACGCTTTGGCCGCGATATTATTTATAAGGAGTATGGACAGTTTGATACGATCAGGGTGCCGCTATACTACAAGCAGGTAAAAGAAACGGCGCGGTATTATTTTCATCTATCGGGCTTAAAATCCGCCAACAATCTTTTACATCGTTGGTTTTATTTTGAATGGCGGGGCCGCGTAAATAAATATGTAAACCAGGGATTGCCCGTACCGGAAGAGATTGGCAATTTTGAAAAAGTTAAAAAACTTTTTGCAAAAGAAGTATTAGGGACTGAAGAGGGGCAATCAATAAAGTTTAGATTTTTACGACAGTTTACGGCCCGTCTGGGGAAATACGATGCGAATAAATTCGGCGCCTATCCGGATATTGTTCTGAAAGAAATTAGCAAAGGCGAAAGCAGGTTTGAAGTTACTTACAAAAATGGCCGACCGTATTTGCGCACCGACAAAATGGACAAGGATTTTATCCAATATCAACCAAGCGATGAGGATTTGAATTGGGACGTGGAGGCTTATTTTAAAAGGTGGGAATAAGACTTGCAAATCAGCCAAACCCGGCCGTTTTAACATCGCTTTAACCTAAACTCAAAATGCTGATTATCAGGCGATTAAATCTTTACTCTTATTTTCAATATCTGCGAAATCAGACCATAAGCCAAATATAGAAGCAGATTGAGGTCTTCGCTTTAAAATTATTCTAATTTGGCGCTTCCAAAAAATCCACTTTCATGTCTTCAATGTATCGTTCTATTGCCTTGTTTACGCTGCTTGCTTTGCAGCGTGTTTTATTTGCCCAACCCGAAACAACATTTCACCGTAATGGTCCGGATGATTACCGCGAAGGGGTTCACGCATTTACCCACGCCACCATTTTTAAAGATTATAAAACAAAGATTGAGGATGCCACTCTGCTTATCCGCGATGGAAAAGTAGTTGAGGTTAGAGCAAATGTTGCTGTACCCAAAGGAGCGATCGTGCACGACATGAAAGGGAAATTTATCTACCCTTCTTTCATTGATATCTATGCCACTTATGGATTGCCTGATGCAAAGCCAGCTCCACGCGGTGATGGTCCTCAAATGGAATCGAACGTTAAGGGAGCTTACGGATGGAACCAGGCAATACACTCCGACTATAGCGCAATAAAGAATTTTACTGCCGATGATAAAAAAGCAGAGGAGCTGCGCAAACTTGGGTTTGGTGCGGTGCTCGTGCATATGAAAGATGGTATTGCCCGCGGAACCGGCGCTGTAGTTACACTGGGTAACGACAAAGAGAACAACCTGGTAGTTAAAGCAGAAGCCAGTGCAAACTATTCTTTCAGTAAGGGAACCAGCCACCAGGATTATCCTGAATCATTAATGGGTGCTATTGCCTTACTGCGCCAAACTTATTATGATGCGCAGTGGTATAAAAACACAAAGGATAAAAAGGAATTTAACCTTTCTATGCAGGCATGGTTAGACAATCAAAGTCTTCCACAAATATTTGATGCTAACGGCGACTGGCAAAATATTTTGAGGGCCGATAAGGTGGGTGATGAGTTCGGCGTTCAGTATATTATTAAAGGAAACGGAACCGAGTACCAACGCATTGAAGAAGTAAAAAATACAAAGGCAAAACTGATCACCACACTTAATTTTCCGAAGGCGTATGATGTTGAAGATCCGTACAAAGCGTTATGGGTTTCTTTAGAAGAAATGAAAAATTGGGAACTGGCTCCAACTAACCCGGCAGCACTTGCAAAGGCAGGAATTGATTTTGCCCTCACCCCATCGGACCTCGAAAAGAAGGATGAGTTTTTGCCCAACTTGCGCAAGGCTGTAAAATATGGTTTGGATTCGGCCACTGCTTTGAAGGCACTGACATTTAACCCCGCAACCTTTCTAAATGTATTTGATAAAACCGGTTCGTTGGAGGCAGGTAAACTGGCCAACTTTTTTATCACCTCAAAAACTTTATTCGATGATAAATGCGAGATAAACGAAAACTGGATTCAGGGAAAGCGTTATGAGGTTAAAGCCTTTGAGCCTAAGGATATTCGCGGAGAATATGCGCTGGCATTGTCCAACAATCTTTCTTACAAGTTAAAAGTGGCGGGCGATGTTTCAGGTCCAAAAGCAAATCTTGTTATCTCTGATTCGGCTAAGCCTGAGGTGAAAATTGTTTTTAAGGAAAACGACATATCACTGTCATTCAATCCCGAAAAGAAAAAAGAACAGAATAAAATTTTGCTGACGGGTATTATTGATTACGCTCAAAAAAGCTGGCAAGGTAAAGGACAACTGGCCACAGGCGAATGGATAAGCTGGACAGCCACCCAAACCAAAGGCCCCGATGCGGATACCTCGAAGCCGGCGAAAAAAGATACACTTGACTTGACTAAATTGAGCAAGGTGGTTTATCCTTTTATTTCCTACGGAAATGAAGAACTGCCAAAGGCAGAAAATGTGCTTTTTAAAAACGGAACGGTTTGGACCAACGAGTCAGAGGGTAATTTAGCCAACACGGATGTAATTATCCGGAATGGTAAAATTGCTTCGCTGGGTAAAGGCCTTGCTTGTGCCGAGTGTAAGGTGGTGGACGCAACTAATAAGTTTGTGACCAGCGGAATTATTGATGAGCACTCGCATATAGCCATAAGCAACGGTGTAAATGAGGGTGCCGAATCAAGCAGCGCGGAAGTACGTATCGGTGATGTAATTAGTTCGGAGGATATTAATATTTACAGGCAGCTAAGTGGTGGTGTTACGGCTTCTCAATTATTACATGGTTCGGCAAACGCTATTGGCGGTCAAAGCGGGCTTGTAAAGTTGCGTTGGGGATATGCACCTGAGAAGATGAAAATTGAAGGTGCTGATGGCTTCATCAAATTTGCCTTGGGCGAAAACGTAAAGCAAAGTAACTGGGGCGATCGATCGGTGGTGCGCTATCCGCAAACCCGTATGGGTGTAGAACAGACCTATTATAATTACTTTACAAAAGCTAAAGAGTACGAGAAAGCAATGGGCAAAACGAAGGAAGCTGCTCCACGCCGCGATCTTGAATTAGATGCTTTGGTGGAGATAATGAATAAGAAGCGTTTTATTACCTGCCATAGCTATGTGCAAAGCGAAATAAATATGCTAATGCACGTAGCAGATACTTTTGGTTTTAAGGTAAACACCTTCACCCACATTTTGGAGGGATACAAGGTGGCCGATAAAATGAAGGCGCATGGTTGTTATGCATCAACCTTTGCCGATTGGTGGGCTTATAAATATGAAGTGATTGATGCCATACCTTACAACGCAGCTATTTTAACCAAGGTAGGCGTAACTACAGCAGTAAACAGCGATGATGCTGAAATGGCCCGCCGTCTTAACCAGGAAGCTGCGAAGTCAATCAAGTATGGCGGATTAAGTGAGATTGAAGCCTGGAAACTTTGCACCCTTAACCCTGCAAAAATGCTGCACCTTGATTCGCATATGGGTTCTATTAAAGCAGGCAAGGATGCGGATATTGTAGTATGGAGCGACAACCCGCTTTCTATTTACGCAAGGGTGGAAAAGACATTTATAGATGGTATTCCTTTTTATGATGTTGACCGCGATGCACAAAAGCGCGAAGAAATACGCAAAGAACGGGCCCGTTTAGTGCAAAAAATGCTGGATGATAAAAAAGGTGGCGCCCCAACGCAGGACCCTACACCAAAAGGGAATATGGAAATAAAATGCGGTGATGAAGGGTAAACAATGTGATAATTAGCGAATGTGATAATGTGATAATGAACTGCCAATACAAATTTAAAAGATCAAAAGGAATGTTTTAACTATGAAAACAAAATACATATCAAACGCAAAACTTGCAACGATTTGTCTGTTGTCTGTTGTCTACTGTCTAAAGTCTTCGGCACAAGCACCCGATGTTCCGGCACCGGCACCGGCGCAGCAGGGAAAGATATATCTGACCCATGCAACGCTACACGTTGGCGATGGAAAAGTTTTGCAGGATGCCACCATTGGTTTTGAGAATGGCAAGATCACTATGTTAGAATCGAGCCCATCTTTTAAAACGGATGAGACAATGGGTAAGGTGATTGACTGCACCGGCAAACAAATTTATCCCGGCGTTATTGCAACCAATACCATTGTGGGCTTAACCGAAATTGAGGCGGTACGTGCCACTAATGATATGAACGAAGTGGGGCTTTATAACCCGAATGCACGAGCGATAATTTCTTACAATACAGATAGCCGTGTAACACCTACACTGAGAAGTAATGGAATACTTTACGCCCAGGTTACTCCACAGGGCTGGTACATTGCCGGTACCAGCGCGGTAGTGCAATTAGACGCATGGAACTGGGAGGATGCTGCCGTAAAAAGCGAAGATGGTATAGCCATGAACTGGCCATCAATGTTTAAAATAAAAGGCTGGTGGGCAGAACCCCAGGGTTATGAATTGAACAAAGATTACGATAAGCAGGTGACCGAGTTGAAAGATTATTTTAAGGATGCGAAGAGTTATTACGAAGCAGGGAAACACGATAAAGTAAATCTTCGCTTTGAAGCTATGAACGGTTTATTCAGTAAAACCAAAAACCTGTATGTGAATGTTAACTACGTAAAAGAAATATTGAACGTTATAGCTTTTGCAGAAGAATTGGGAGTGAATCTTGTACTTGTTGGCGGAAAAGATTCGTACAGAGTTGCCGATGTTTTAGCGCAGAAAAAAATTCCGGTTATCCTAAGCAAGTGCCACGATTTGCCGGACTATGACGATGATGATATTCAGCAACCATATAAGACACCCGGCATTTTACAAAGGGCCGGCGTTCTTTATTGCATTAGCATTGGCGCTTTTTGGCAGGAAAGAAATTTAATGTTTGAAGCCGGCACGGCCGCCGCTTATGGCCTGACAAAAGAAGAGGCACTGGAGGCTATTACTATCAATCCTGCAAAAATTTTAAAGGTGGATGACCGCATTGGCACTTTGGAAAAAGGAAAGGATGCGTCCTTAATAATTTCTGCAGGCGATGTGTTGGATATGAAAACCTCTAAGATCGAATATGCTTTTATCGGTGGCCGCCAGGTGGATCTGAACAACAAGCAGAAGGCATTGAATGAGAAGTTTTCGAAGAAGTATGGGGTGAATTAAGGTATTTGGGTTGTCATTTTTCATGTAAGAATGGGTTGTCATTTCTATCTACACGCATGAAATTCAAGCAACTAAAAAAACAATTGGGTTTACAGGTGTAAACCCAAAACTCTAATAAGTAATTAAATTATTATATATATTTAATCCTTCACGAATTTTCTCACTACCCTTTCCTCCCCGTTTTTCAATTCGATGAAGTAAACACCTTTGGCAAAATTGTCAAGCGCAATTTCAGCTTTTTGCGTTCCAGCACTTTCGTATTCGCGTTGAATAGTAAATGTTTTACCCAACATATTTGAGACACGTATTTCGGCTTCGCCGGAATGAATTAGCTGGTATTGAATATTCAAAACGTTTGTAGCCGGTACCGGGAAAACCTGCAAAGCCATTTCTTCAGACGAAATTTTTTCAATTGCTGTTACCGTACAGGCGCCACTTGCCCAACTTGTAACACCGGCACTATGCGCGTAGCAATAATTAGTGTAGGTAACTCCATTACAACCACAAACGGGATCAACTACTTGCGGGCAAAGACAACTATCGCATATTTGGGCCGAATCTATACACGTGTTTTGGGCTGAGTATTTTAACTCAAGATGATCTACAATAAATCTTGTAGGTGCTGCAGCAAAACCACAGCCACCCGATATGTCGCCACCCATCATGGTAATTCGGCACGAGTCAAAAATTGTTGCATTCTGCGATAAAGGCACACTAAGTTGAGCATAGTTGAATTGGGTAGTAATACTTTCCCAATAACCCATATCAACCACCGCGCCTTGATTTAAAAGTTCGACCAAAACCGAGGCGGTATCTTTTTGAAAGTAATTGGTATCGTTTACACAAGGCGCAAAAGTTAAGCGGTAGTAAAGCGAAAGGTGATTAGGGTGCTGCTGAACGGCAAACGTTGTTTTAGCATAAGCCTTAAATACGCCATTTGCAAAAAGGTCGGCAGCCCAATTGCCGGAGTACTTGCCGGTATCTTTTTTAACCACATAAGGATCATAAGGCGGAGTAGTTAGGGGACGACTATTGGTTTCCCAATCCAATAAAACCGGTTGGTTATCCCAGTTCTCCATATCGCTGTTGGGTATCTGGCTGAATAGCAAATTGACCAGAAAAGAAAGGCCGATAATTAAGGATAGCTGTTTCATAGGGAATCCTTTTTACAAAGGTACAATTAGTTAATAGCATAACGAGGCTAAAAGCGGAAGGGTTGCCTCAGTAAGATGCAAAATGATGGCCCTAACAGCTAAAGCGCAATAAGAATATCTTCGCGGCTTAAAATAAAACCAGCAAGAGCGATTTTATGGGCAAAGCCAAAATGTTTAAGATCCGCAGTATAGATTCGTTTCCCAACGTTTTTCAAAATGAGCATTTTACCAAGCCCTTTCTGAAAGATTTTGAGGGTAAGGAAATTGATCTGAAAGGAAAATGGAGAAGCGATGTTTTTAAGAATCAAAATGCCCTGGTGCTTGAGTTAGCTTGTGGGAAAGGAGATTACGCATTAGCACTGGCCAAGAAATTTCCGGGCAAAAATTTCCTTGGAGTAGATTCTAAAGGGGCGCGGATCTTTACGGGCTCAAAAACTGCGCTCGACCAAAAACTGGGCAATATTGCATTTGCGCGAATGAGGATTGAAAACATAATCAACTTCTTTAACGAAGGAGAAGTAGATGAAATCTGGATAACCTTTCCGGATCCATTTCCCAATAAAAAAGATGCCAAGCGCAGGTTAAGTGCACCTAAGTTTATTGAGCGCTACAAGCTGATATGCAAACCCGGTGCAACGGTTCATTTTAAAACGGATGATCTACCCCTGTTTCGCTTTACAAAACAAACCGTAGAGGAACTGGGCCTTAAAACGCTCTATTACAAGGAAGTTATTTACTCGGCTCCTCTGGAGTTTGAAGAACTGAATATTCAGACCTACTACGAAAAAAAACATCTTGTAAATGCGCGGACAATTAACTATATTTCGTTTCAACTTTGACAGATGGGAAGTAAGAATCCTGCAAAAAAAGCAGGTAAAAAAAGTGTCGCGAAGCTTGAAAGGAAGCCCGCAGCCAATTATTCTTTCTTCGAAAATGTGTATGATGTTGTTCGGCTAATTCCGAAAGGAAGGGTAACCAGTTATGGAGCAGTGGCTAAATACCTGGGTACCGGAAAATCGGCCCGTATGGTTGGTTATGCTATGAACTTATCAGGAACGCAGGTTCCCCCCGTACCTGCGCACAGAGTTTTAAACCGAAATGGAATGCTTAGCGGCAAACATCATTTTGGCGAGCCCGACCAGATGCAAAAGATGCTGGAAGCAGAAGGTATAAAGGTGGAAAAAGACCAGGTCCAAAACTTCGATAAGTTGTTTTGGGATCCGTTTGATCACCTAATAATTTGAGGTAAAAAATATCTTTTTTAGTTGATAATAACCCCTGACTGTAGTAAATTCGACTGTGCTAAATTGGTTGGTATGAGGAAACGTGGATTTTTACATTATGCCCTTTTTACGTTGTTGGTAGTTGTAGTGTATGTTGGTCATTCTCAAGGGAATGCCATGCAATCTTCACCGCCCTTAGTCCCCAATACCCCCCTCGATGGCGGAATATTTTTGCTCCTGGCTTCAGGCTTGATTTACGGTGCAAAAGTGCTATACAGGAAGGACTGAAAATATTGTTCAGCTTTTTGTACACACCCTCTGATTATTTTCCTTTGAACTGTGGTTTTCGTTTTTCAACAAACGCAGCAACACCTTCCTTGTAATCGTCGCTTTTGCCCGCTATTTCCTGGCTATAGGCTTCGTATTGCAGCATCTCGCCAAGGTCAGCCGTGTAGGCCTTGTTCAGCATCTTTTTGATCATCCCGTAGGTTTTGGTAGGGCCAGTGGCATATCGGCCTGCTAATTCGTTAACTGCATTGTCTAATTCTTCAGGCGCAACTACTTTATAAATTATTCCTAACTCCTGGGCTTCTTTAGCTGTTACTTTCGAGGCGAGGGTAATCAACTCAAAAGCCTTGTTATAGCCTACTAGTCTTGGCAAAAAGAACGATGAGCCGGAATCAGGCACCAGGCCTACATTGGCAAAAACTTCTATTAAGGTGGCCGTTTCCGCAGCTACAATTATGTCGCAGGCCAAAGCCAAAGATGCACCAGCCCCGGCAGCAACTCCATTCAAACGGCAAATAACGGGCTTTGCCATTTCGCGTATGGAAAGTATGATGGGGTTGTAACGGCGTATCACCGATTCACTCAGGCTCCGTTCTTCGTGATTCTTAATATCTTTCAAATCCTGTCCTGAGCAAAAAGCCTTTCCGCTTCCCGAAATCACAACTACTCTTGCGGCTTCATCTTTATTGGCCTTTTTAATAGCATCAATAAATTCGGCACTCATTTCCTCGTTAAATGAGTTGAAAACATCGGGCCTGTTAAGCGTAATGCTGCAAATGTTGTTTTGCGTAGTTGAAATAACAGTATTGTACATATGAAGGCTTTATAAAAATCTTGAAAGAATACCGAAAGCTATAAACTGTCCGCTAAATCCAATAAAGTACCCCAAAAAAACTTCGCGTTGAGAATGAGATTTTAAAAGTAGCCGGGCTGAACCGATAATTCCCGCTAAAATAATGGCTCCTACCAATACCATCCGCAAGTCATAAGTCGAAAAACGGATAAGGGTTATAAGTAAGCCTAAAAGGCTACCTGCCCCCAGGGTGTGCAAACTTACCTTTGCAAAAATATTGATGAAAAACGCGGTAAACAGCGATAAGCAGGCTCCCAACATCATGTAAAATATTACCTGGTTGCTCGGAATTTTCATGTGTACACTGGGCTTAAACATCCAGGTTGCCCATAGGTAAAAAGTGGCTGTAGCTATAAAGGGGATAATGCGGTCCTGCGCATTTTCTAAGGCCAGGCTGTCAATCATTTCAAGGCGCTTCATCATTAGCAACCATACCGCAGGAAAAATAAAAGTGAGCGCAAAAACGACTATCAGCCATACTATATGCACCTGTTCGCCAAAGTAGCCGAACATATTGGGGTTAACCAACAAAATAAGCAGCACTCCAAACGTGGGGAAAAGAAGGGGGTGAAAAATGAAAGAAATTATTTTGGCAAGAATTTTCATGGACGGCAAATATATACAAGCCGGCACAACATATAGTTATGGGATTACAAGGCTTGCCAGGCAATTTGGTTTGCCTCCCAGTTATGCACAATTTTAAATTCCACCTGTTAGAACAAGGGAAATTTTAATTTCGGGCGATAATTATATTTGCCGTACCTAAAAACCAAGAAATGAAATTTATAGTTTCTACTACTACCTTGCTAAAAAGCTTACAAACCATTGGCGGGGTTATCAATTCAAGCTCTGTGTTACCCATATTGGAAGATTTTTTGTTTGAGATAAAGGGCGGAAAACTGACAGTTTTTGCCACGGATCTTGAAACTTCAATGAGCACCGATCTTAAAGTAGAAGCAAAAGACAATGGAAGAATTGCCATACCTGCGCGTATATTATTAGATACTTTAAAAACCCTGCCGGAGCAACCGCTTACTTTTAAGGTAGATGAAAAAACCTTCGGCGTAGAAATTACCAGCGAAACCGGCCGCTATAAATTAAGCGGTGAAAACCCCGATGATTTTCCGAAAATACCACAACCTGAAGCTGTTACCGAAATAAATATCCCTGCATCTGCATTAAGCAACGCAATAGCAAAAACTTTGTTTGCCGTAAGCAACGACGATCTTCGTCCTGCTATGACAGGGGTTTTGTTCCAGGTATCACCGGAGGGAATGACCTTTGTTTCTACCGATGCACATAAGTTGGTTAAATTAAACCGCGCAGATGTAAAAACTGCAAAAGCTGCCCAGTTTATCGTTCCTAAAAAAGCATTAGGTCTTTTAAAGGGTGCATTGCCGGTTTCTGATTCGGGTGTAAATGTGTCGTACAATAAATCCAATGCGTTTTTTGGGTTTGATAATACCCTGCTTATCTGCCGTTTAATTGATGCTAACTATCCCGATTACAATGCGGTAATTCCTCAAAACAACCCTAACAAACTTGGTATTAACCGGTTGGAGTTTCAGAATGCAATGCGTCGTATCTCTATCTATTCAAACAAAACCACTTACCAGGTAATTTTGAGCATTGCCGGCAGCGAATTAAAAATTTCGGCACAGGATCTTGACTTTAGCAATGAGGCTAACGAAAGATTAACCTGCAGTTACGAAGGTGGCGATATGGATATTGCCTTCAACGCTCGTTTCCTGATAGAAATGCTTGGCGTGTTAGATTCAAACGACATTGAAATAGAACTATCAACGCCTACACGCGCGGGAGTTCTTCGCCCAACAGATAAAAAAGAGCATGAGGACTTATTAATGCTGGTTATGCCGGTAATGATAAACGCGTAATAACCACCTCTCCTAAATCCTTGTCCGCCGGGTCAGGTGGGCTCTCCAAAGGAGAGGACTTAATACATCCAGATGAAACTTTTAGTTTCAGTATTATTTTTTCTATTGTTTTTTTGGAGTCATGTCTTTTCTCAAAAAGAGATCATCGCCACGGCAACAGAATTTATCACTGCCGAAAGTTATGGCAAGGCCAATCATTATTTGGATTCTATCTTAAAGAAACATCCGAAAAATGTGGATGCCTTAATGATGAAAGGAAATGTATTGCTCAATTACACATGGCAACACACTTCAAAACATTATTTCAATATCGAAAGAGCCGAATCGGTCTTTGACACCACTTCTATTAATCAAAGCTTTTTTGTTCCGATCATTCCGGACGATACCTCAAAACTGATTGAGCATTACTGGAAACAGTGCCTGGCTATTGATTCGACCCGGAACGATATTAAAAAAGGACTTTGCAGTTTATATTCCATATCGTTACGAATAGACGCTTTGAAAAAGCAATTGTTACAGATAAAAAAACTGATAACCGAAAGCGATGAAAACGCCTATGTATACGCCGAATATGCGCGGAATATAAAAGTACGGGGCCAGTTTGACCAAGGCATGATGATTTACCAGTTTATTGCTGACATGTTCCCGCATCTTGCAGGTATCCGCTGCGATATGGCTGGCGAATATTTTTATAATGGCAGACCCAACGATGCCCTGCGCTATCTTGATTCAACCTTATCTAAAAACGACATTGACCAAACCTCTTTTATTAACGCCGCTACCATTTACAGTATGTTGGGGTATTACGATGTTGCTTATAAAACTTTCAAAAAGTATTCGGAGCGGGATACGCTTTTGGTAGCAAATTTTTACAAGGGACTAACCATGTTTGCTCAAATGGATACGGGGTTTTACGACCAGCTTCTCAACTTTATTCAACACGCGGATGAGAAGAGTTATTATGACGAAATACAATTGGCGCAAAAGCTTATTCCTTACCGAAGGGCAAGTTTTGATTTTGAAGATTATTTAGCCCTTGCAACAAACAGCAAGATACCGGCTTACTACAAAGTGCTTTTGCATCAAAGAGGCATGAAACAGTTTAAAGAGTCTTGCACTCCTTTTTTATTTTACGGATATTTTCAATGCACCCTTAAAAACTATGGAATGGCAACCCAGTTTTTAGAAGAGTTCGAAAACTGCAAGCCACAAACCGAACAAGCCGATTATTGGAGAATGCTTTCTGCATATGCTCTTTATCAAAGTGGTGACACCGGGAATGCGCTAAAATATTTTGAACCTTTGCTTAAATCGAAAGATGCCTTTAGGAAACAAGCAGCCGAATACTTTACCGCAAAAACTTTATTGGGTACCGGGGAAAAATACGGAGCCACTTTGTTTGAAGAATTGAGAGACGAGAAGGAAGCCACAAAATACCGGTGGCTGGTAAATAAATAATTACTTGCCGGGATGCTGATGCTCGTGGTGGTGTGCCTCATCTTCAATTTCAGTAACCCCGCCGCTTACAATAAATTTGAGAAGGTCACGGGCTGCGACATCATTCAGTGGTTCAATCTGGTCCCTATTCACTAAATAAAGAATTCCTGAAAGATTGTAGGACAAGGGAGTGTAAACTGCTACTTTGTCGTTAATCCCCATTTCGCTCAGGTCCTCTTGAGTAATAAAGCCGAGTTTATATACTCCTGTTCCTTTTCCAATTTCAAACATTACCGGACGGTTGAATTTTTTTTTTGTTGCTGATAAATGCCGCAAAAAAATCTTTAAGTGCAGAATAGATATCCTTTACCAGGGGCGTTTTTTCGAGAATGAGATCAATGATGTGCAACAATGGCTGAACAATAACCAACGAACCCACAAAACCTATTGCTGTAACTACAAAAAACATAACCAACAGTCCAAAGCCAAAAAACCGGAAGTGGAATATGTTTTCAAAAAGGTTGTTTAGTCGCGAATCGAAGAAGTTGAAAAAATAATAGATGGCATAAACGGTTACAATGGAAGGAGCAATAAGCAATAGCCCCTGAAGAAAGTAAGCAACTATTTTGCCTCCCCTGGATTTAAACCAATCCTTTGACTTACCCATTGCAATATTTTTTTAACCGGACACAAAACTAAGAAGATTGTTTGGCTATTTTTGGCAGATGGCTAAAATCAGGGCGGGCAGTTTCATTTCGGGATTTTTATGCTGTCTTGTTTTCATGTGTTCGCTTTCTGCATCGGCCCAATTAAAACAGCCGAAAAAAAAAAGCAGGTTTCTGATGGAGGTTCAATACTCCCCCGGTAAAGTTGCGCCGGTCTATCCTTATTTCCCCAAAAACTTGTTTTCCAATACGGTGGAACTTCATTTTGGCTATCAAAGCGCGGGTGAGCAACTGTGGAATAAAATTTTCAATTATCCGCGGCTTGGGGTTTCGCTCATTTATCAAAATCTTGGCAACAATCTTGTACTTGGACAGCAATTTTCGATTGTGCCTACTGTATATTTTTCAACTGCCCGAAAAGAAAATGCAAAAGTATATGCCGATTTCAGATATGGATTAGGACTTGCC
>JAQBNQ010000237.1 GCA_028288545.1 Bacteroidota bacterium | reverse complement strand
ACTTAAAATATTTAAACTTTAATGTCGTATTATCTACGCACGGTAGAAAAGAGAAAAAGCTCTTTGAGGTTGCTAAATTTTGTGATTGGGTTTCTTTACCAATTGATGGATATTCAAATGCCATGACTGGTTTAATGAGAACCGATAATCATCCCAACTCAAAGATATTTAATACTGGAAATGCTCTTAAAAGCAATTTTAAACATTTGAAAATTAAGATTGGGACAGTGGCAAATAAGAAGAATATTCAAGAGATATTTGAAATAGGGAAGCTACTGGAACAAAATATGAACTGTTTTGATACCTGGAAAATATATCAGTATACTCCAAGAAGAAAGCATAAAACGCACAGAGATTCTCTTGTTATTTCTGACGATGAATTTGGTGAATTGACTTCGCTAATTAAGGAGAGAATTTCAAAGGATATGAGAATCGTATATTCCTCAAACGAAGCGAGAAAAAATGCCTATACTTTTGTTTACCAAAATGGGGATGTAAATTTGGTAAACATCGGGGATAGTTTTGGAGATTTATTGGTGGGGAACATTAATAACTTTGAAAGCATTAACTTTTCTAAAATCGAATCCATCTTAGGCTCAAATCATCAAACGAATTATGATATAACATATTAGTATCGGTAAAGTGAAGAGGATTCAGAGTAAATTCCTTGCCCCATTCACCAAAATCGCCTTGCCCCAAATAAAAATGGCTGCTTATACAGTTGATAAACAGCCATTTATAAAATTAAAAAAGTGGAGCTGGTGGGATTCGAACCCACGTCCGGACAAGTTGGCGATAAACTATCTACATGTGTAGTTACTTATTAATTGTCGGGATAAGAGAAGGTTAAGCAACCCACCACTCAAATCCTTAAGTCCTTTTATACCTTACTGTTACAGGGAACTATTCTGCAACAGCCAGCACCAGTTGTTGATTGCTGTCACGCTGTGTATGATGCCTTAAGCGCGGAGCAAATGGTGGTTAATCTCTAAGATTAAGCAGCCATAGCGAATGTATTTTCGCCATTTAAAAACAGTATGCAATGGATTAACGTGGTATTACACACCCACGACACGCCGGTTTACCCTCAATGCTTCCCGTCAATTCCGGTCAGCCCCATTTTTTCAAAGAACTTTGCAAAGATAGGGAATAGTATTGAGTACTTAGTAATGAGAAGTTAGAAGCAAGAGCCAAGAATCAAGAGGGAAGATTTGTTTTGCTAATTTCGAATAGAAATAACTTTGAATGAAAATTGGAATATTAAGAGAAGAGAAGCTGCCGTACGATTCGCGGGTGCCATTAACACCATCGCAATGTAAGTTTTTGGTTGAGCGTAACCCGGATATAGAAGTTGTGGTGCAGCCGTGCAGGTATCGTTGTTTTACCAACGAGGAATTTCAATACCAGGATGTGAAAATGCAGGAAGATATTTCTGATTGCGATGTGTTGCTGGGGGTAAAGGAAATTCCACCGCCGCTTTTGCTTAAAGGTAAAACGTACTTATTCTTTTCGCATACTATTAAAAAGCAACAGCAGAATAGAAAAATGCTGCAGGCGGTTTTAGAAAAAGAAGTGCGGCTGATAGATTACGAGTGCCTGAAGGATAAAAAAGGGAAACGCATTGTAGCCTTTGGCCGTTGGGCAGGTATTGTTGGGGCTTACCATGCTATACGGATGGTGGGTTTTAGAACCAGCAGATTCAGGTTAAGGCAAATGATAGACTGCTTAAACTTTGCTGAGGCCCAAAAAGAACTTGAAAAGCTGGAAATGCCCAATTGGAAAATTGTACTTACCGGAACAGGCCGCGTTTCGGAAGGAGCGGCTTTTATGCTGGATGTGATGAAAATTAAAAAGGTATCGCCATATAACTTTTGCTACAACGAATTTGATGAACCTGTTTATACACAACTGGCTACCGCCGACATGTTTTACAAGGAAGGACAGGACAAATTCGACGCAGTGGATTATCATGCCAACCCGCAGGTTTACAAGAGTTCCTTTTACCCTTTTACCAAATCGGCAGATGTGATGATAAACGGTATTTACTGGGACAAAAGGATGCCTGCTTTTTTTACTAAAGAGCAGATGAAGGAAACGGACTTCCGGATAAAAACCATTGCGGATATTACCTGCGATGTTGCACCCGATTCGTCCATCCCTTCAACTTTATATGCCTCTTCTATTTCCGATCCTTACTATGGTTATGAGCCTTCTGCCGGAACCTTAATGCAAACTTTTTTGCCCACTTCGGTTGATATTATGGCCATCGATAATCTCCCTAACGAGTTGCCCCGCGACGCCTCGGAAGATTTTGGCAACATGATCATCAACAGAATTATTCCCGAATTGCAAAAGGGCCGTGGCTCGGATATTATTGCAAATGCTACCATAACCGAAAACGGAAAACTTACTGACGCGTATTTGTATTTGACGGATTACGTTACCTGATTATTTCTTCCGTAATCTTTCATTTAGCTTTTTAATGGCGATAAATCCTATTACTCCGAGTAAAATTAATCCCCACAGTTTAGCGATTGTTATAATAATGGCTTCAAGTATTTGCCAGCCAAATTTTAATGAATCCAGTATTTGCGATAAAAAACCGGGCTCGTAGGTTGTAATATCTTTGTCGTTTAATATCACCTCGCGTTTAATAGTTTGGCGCTGGTAAATATTTAAAGTAATGGTGCTGAATTTTACCTGGTCCATCATGGAGAGGTTCGAGATTTTTGCATTGTCCGATTGTTCCTGTTTGTTCAATAAATTATTTTCCGCATCGGTGGTTTCAATTAGTTTTTTCCCGTGGACGTCAAGAGCGTTGGTTAAGCGTTGTTCGTGCTTAATCATCCTGTTTTGAGTTAACTGGTTTGACAGAAGTTGCAAAGCAATGTCATTGGCTTTTATGATCCGGTAGTCGAGATAATCTATTAGAGGAGTAATGGCTTTTAAAGTGCTGTCCAGGTTGGTATTGGGCACCCGTATTTGCATGTAATTGCTAACGGTGTAATAAGTGGTTTCCAACGATGAGTCGCGGCTAACCAATATGTTTGTTTTAGCGTCAACGTTACTCGTTAAATTGGTATAAGTGACAAAGCCTCCAAAATGGCGGGTAATGTCTTCAATGTTATAAGTAGTAT
>JAQBNQ010000243.1 GCA_028288545.1 Bacteroidota bacterium | reverse complement strand
TTTATTGGTTTCGATGATGCCATATTTTTTGGGTATGGTAGGTTTAATAAGCAGCATTATTATTGCGGCAGTTGGTGTTGTGTTTTTGCTAATGGCATGGAACCATTACCGCACCTGCGATGATAAGGCAGCACGTGTTTTAATGTTTGGTTCATTTTTATATCTGCCGGTTATGCAACTGGCTTTAGTATTCGGAAAAATCTGATGGAATTAACATTGATCGAAGAAAACGCTCTTAGGGAAAAAACGGAATACACCGGTGTTCATCCGCAAAAATTTGCATTATGGATTGGCATGGGTACTATTGCCATGTTCTTTGCGGCACTAACAAGTGCTTTCCTTATAAAGAAAGGTGATTTCAGGGTTTGGGAAAATTTCAGGCTGCCATCTATATTTTTATATAGCACCATTGCGGTGGTTGCTGTAAGTATTACCATGCAGCTTTCGTTGAGAAGTTATAAAAAGGCACAGTTTGCAACTTTCCGTGTATTGTTGTTTGTTTCGTTTTTACTGGCCTGTTTATTTTTGGGTCTGCAATTGTATGGCTGGTCGGTATTGAAGCATATGGGTTTGCCTTTAACCGGTAATCTTTCAGGCTCATTTATTTACCTGATCACCTCTATGCATGGAGTGCATATTATTGGTGGAATAGTAGTAACCCTGGTGTTCCTGGTTTTTGCTATACGCTCCCGTAAGGATCCTATTTTTGAACTAAGAAGTATAATCAACCCTAAGCGTCAACTCAATCTTGAATTGCTGGTTAACTACTGGCACTTTATTGATATCGTTTGGGTGTATTTGTATGTGTTCTTTTATTTGAATTATCAATGATAGTAGTTAGTAAATAGTATTTAGTAATTAGAAAAGACCGCTTAAGTGTGGTATTTCATCTGGCTACTAAATACTAACTACTAAATACTTAAAATTTCAAAACTATATGGCAGCAGAAGCTACTTTACATGATGATCAGCAGAATGACAACGAACTTTGGCAAGGGGGGCATTCGCCTTTCAGACTAGGTTACGGAAAGGTAATGATGTGGTATTTCCTTATCTCGGATACCTTCACATTCGCTTCTTTCCTGATAGCCTATGCAGCTTTAAGATTTACGCAAGGCGACATGTGGCCTAAGGCTGCGGAAGTATTCAGTTCAGTACCTGTTCCTTCGGTAGCGAAGTTGCTGGAGAAGTTAGGTGCTAATCCTGAAAAACTGCCTTTGGTATTTGTAAGCTTTATGACCTTTTTGCTCATTGCAAGTTCGTACACCATGGTACGTGCGGTACAGGAAGGTTACAGGATGAATAAATGGGGCGTTGTGAAATTCCTGATACCTACGATAGTGTGTGGTATTCTTTTTATCCTTTGCCAGTATTTTGAATGGGGTCACCTTATCCATAGCGGTATGACACCTACCAGCCACTCCGTAGCTACCAAGGTTAATAATTTCGGTCAGTTGTTTTTTGTTATCACGGGCTTCCACGGTTTGCACGTAACGGGCGGTGTTATCTTAAACATATGGTTGGCTGTATCATCAGCTAACGGGAAGTTTGATAAAGTTGGTCATTACGAGATGGTTGAAAAACTGGGTCTTTACTGGCACTTTGTAGATCTTGTTTGGGTGTATGTTTTCCTATGTTTTTATTTGCTTTAATTTTGTATTCAATTCTAATTACCAAATACTAATTACTAAATACTACGAATATGAATTTTGACGAACCGGTACAAGGCCACCTTCATTGGACAGATGGAGAATACGTTGACGGCAGAAAAGAGGTTTTAAAAACCATTGTCATTCTTTCGGTTGTTACGGTGGTGGAAGTGGGTATAGCCATAGGCTATGAAAAACTTGCAAATGACGCAGGTAAATATAAGTGGGTAATCAACCTGCTAATGGCGATATTCTCAGTCATTAAAGTAATATACATCATGGGAACTTTCATGCACTTAAAGCATGAAAAGAAAGGATTTATCCTTACTGTATTGCTGCCTTTCCTGTTTCTTGTTTGGGCTATCATTGCCTTTACTGTTGAAGGCTCAAGCTGGCAATACATGCGCACCTGGTTAAACGCTTTTTAATCAAGCCATAAGTTCTTTAAAAGCCCCTCCTGGAAATCCTGGAAGGGCTTTTTGTTTTTACGTATTGGTGCATGAACCTGCAACTGAATTCTTTGAATCAAAAAAATCTTAACAAACTACCGTGCTGTTTTTATGGCACATTTAAATCCACTATACTTGTCAAAACTTTAAGACCATGAAGAAATTCGCTCTGTTTACTCTTACCGCCGTTTTTCTGTCTTTGTCGGTTTTCGCACAAAAAAAAGACAAGCCTAAATCCAAAGCGGCGCCTATTGACCTTAACAAGTACATTTTAGTTGAAGGTGGAACTTATAGCATGGGTACCGATAAAATGGTTGAAACCCACGAAGGCCCGCCACACACTGTTACAGTAAAAGGCTTTTACCTGGCTAAAACCGAAACTACTTACGAAGACTACGATAAGTTTTGCTTCGAAACCAAATATGACACGGCAGGTGGCGCTGGATGGGGCAGGGGTAAACAACCAATAGTAAACGTTACCTGGCTGGAAGCCGTAAAATACTGTAACTGGTTAAGCGCTAAAGAAAAGCTGAGCAAATGCTATCTTATAAATGATACTACCAAAGAGGTAAAATACCTGGATACCGCAAAGGGATACCGCTTACCTACCGAAGCCGAGTGGGAATATGCTGCAAGGGGTGGCAACAAAAGCAAAAACACCTTACACGCCGGCGGCAACGATCTTAGCACTGTAGGCTGGTTTGCCGGAAATAGTGGAAACAGGGCCATGCCTGTAGCTCAAAAAGCTCCTAACGAGTTAGGGTTCTATGACATGACAGGCAATGTGTGGGAGTGGTGTTGGGATGTTTATGATTGGAACTACTACAAGGTTTCTCCGGCAGAGGATCCAAAAGGTCCGGCTACAGGTTCGTATAGGGTTATGCGTGGTGGGGCGTTCTATAATCAGCCTAATTATACCCATATAGTAACCCGTCAAAACGCCGGCATAGGCTTTAAGCAAAACAGCGTCGGTTTTAGGGTTGCCCGTACCTATTACGAGTAATTAAGGGGCTGAAAATGCCCGAATTCGCCCTAAAAAGGACATTTCATTTAACGGTCAGAATTTATGCACATAATTGATTTTTTAATTTACATTTGTATCAGTTTGAAAGATGTTGGCTCACTTCGGTGTCAGAAAGCTTCCATTTTTTGACTCGCGCAGCGGGGCATTTTTCAATGTATTTTTTAATCAGTTATTTTTAAACAATGAACATTTACGTAGCAAACATCAGTTTCCGGGCTAGGGAACAAGACCTGAAAGAATTATTTGAGCAATTTGGCGAAGTAACTTCGGCTAAAATTGTAACAGACCGCGAAACTGGCCGTAGCCGTGGATTCGGTTTTGTTGAAATGGCAAACGATTCTGAAGGCAAACAAGCAATCGCTCAATTGAACGGTGCTGAATTTTCTGAAAGAAACCTTGTTGTAAACGAGGCACGTCCATCTAACCGCTAATAAATCTGTAAAACGATATTAGTAAACGCTTCCCCTGGGAAGCGTTTTTTGTTTGTGGTTGGCCGTGATCGGCGTCCCGATCACCTACGTTGACGGTCGGTTAGCGTGGAGGCCTGGCCGGAGGCAGCGTTCCGTGGTCCGGCGTCCACGCCGACCACTATATCCTCACCTCTGCTTCCTGCTCAATCATCTCTCCTAAAGAGTACGATAAAAGCGGCAGATCGCAAGCCAAACAAACCTCGCACTTACTACGGTTTATCCAATGGCTGCGCTCGTTATGCGGCAATTTGTTGGGGCTGCCATTGCTGATCATCTTATTATTGATTAGCAAAGCCGATAAGGCCGGGTTACTGGCAATAAACCGAAATCCCCGCCATGGATTTTTAATCAACTCCTGCGATGCATATGGAAAGCGGCAAAGCAAACGGAGGCTTACTATATC
>JAQBNQ010000212.1 GCA_028288545.1 Bacteroidota bacterium | reverse complement strand
CAACAATTTGCTTTCCGGCTTCCACGCATAGCGAACCCGCTATACTGCCAAGTGTTTCTGCCAATACACAGGAGGCTCCACCGTGCAAAATTCCATATGGCTGTTTGGTACGATGGTCGACGGGCATTTTTGCAGAAATATAATCATCGCCAATTTCGGTCATTTCAATTCCCAAAAAACTGGTCATGTTTTGGTCGGGGTACATATTAATAGCTTCCAGGGTGGGCTGCACTTTCCAAATCATAGTTTCAATTTTAATTACAAAGAAATGAATTTCGCTTATAACAATTATACTTGTAGCCTATAACTATGCGCAATATCCTGATACTTGGTGCCGGCAAATCCTCTGTAGTATTGATTGACTACCTGGTAGAACATTCTCAGCATGAGCAATGGCAGATAACTGTTGCCGATATTACAGTTGAACAGGCTGTGCAAAAAACAAAAAGCAGAACTAACACAAAGGCACTGGGAGCAAATTTGACTAATGACAAGGTTAGAAGGGAACTGATTGCAGGTGCTGATGTGGTTATTTCTATGTTACCGGCGGCCCTGCATTTAGTTGTAGCAAATGACTGCCTTGATGCTAAGAAACATCTTGTAACGCCCTCCTACATTTCCGATAAAATGCGCGGGTTGAATGAGGCTGTTACTAATAGCAACCTTGTGTTTATGAATGAAATGGGATTAGACCCCGGCATTGATCACATGAGCGCCATGCAGTTATTGGATAGTTTGAGAAGAGAAGGAAAGCATATAACTGGTTTTGAATCTCACTGCGGTGGTTTAGTAGCACCGGAGAGCGACAATAATCCCTGGCACTATAAGTTTACATGGAATCCACGGAATGTAATACTTGCCGGCCAAGGAGAGGGCGGCATCCATTACCTGAAAAATGGGAACCGCGTGGATTTGAAATACGAAGAACTATTTGCAAACACTATTGGTTTGGAGATTGAAGGATATGGCAAATTTGAGAGCTATCCCAATCGTGATTCACTAAAGTATATTGGTGAGTATGGTTTGGAGGGGGTGCAAACCATGTATCGCGGAACCCTTCGCATTCCGCCCTTTTGCATGGGGTGGAATGAATTGGTGCAATTGAATCTAACAAATGACAGTAATAAGGGTTTTAGCGAAACTCCATTATTTGCACGGATATTTATTGATGGGATGTCCTTTAAGATGTTTTTTAAGCAGAAAATTGAGGGGCGTTGGAAAACTACAAATGACTTTGTAAAAAAACAAATTACCGATCTTTTCGACGATGATAAGATTGTGCCCCTCACATGTGGCAGCAATGCCAAGGTATTGCAGGCGTTGTTGGAAGATAAGTGGCGACTGAATCCCGGTGACAAAGACATGATTGTAATGGTTCACCAGATATCTTTTAATGATGGTATGGTAAATAAAAAAATGCAATCGTCCTTAGTTTACATAGGCAAGGACGCCGAACATACTGCTATGGCAATCACGGTAGGCTTGCCAGTGGCCATTGTTACCAGGATGATACTAAATGGCCAAATAGAAAGGAGAGGGGTACTGATGCCTAAATACCCTGAAATTTATAACCCCATTTTAAAGGAGTTGGCAGAATACGGAGTTAGTTTTAAAGAACAGTTGCTAAGCTGATTTTATTGTTCTCCGACAATTCCGCTAACAGTTAAGACTCTGTTCGGCATATATCTATCGTTAGAGTTAAGCGTGAGCGTTTTTGTAAACCGCCCCACGCGACTTGTATCGTATTGTCCAATGATAACCCCGGTTTTACCTGGCAATATTGGTTCGTGTGGGCAAATGGGTGTCAGGCAGCCGCAGGATGAGCGACAATTGCTGATTATCAAAGGAATGGTTCCGGTGTTTTCAAATTCGAAAACGAATTTGCCATCGCCATATCGTTCAATTTCGCGGTATAGCTTATCAGATTTAAACTTTGCCGCTGCGTATTTTTTTACATTGGTAACAATGATCTTGTACTTTAAGCGATAAAATGCGTCCTTATCGTCATTTGTTAGTATGGTAAGACATAATTCATTAATCGAATCGGCCAGCAGGGTAGTATTCATTCTTAATTGAACTTCACCCTGCTGATTTGGAAGAATGCTATCGGGGCAATTTAGGATTTTGAAATCAGGTGATGCTTTTGGTTTCCATTGCAGGATTTCTTTAGTAAGATTTTTGAAGTGATATGTTAACACCGGGCTATCACCTTGTTTACAGGCTCCCAAATTCAATTCTTCATGATCCCAGTAAATTTTTGGTAACAACTTATATGTAATGGGAACGGTAATGGAGCCATTGGGTTTAGCCAGGTTCCATGACAGTGTAAAATCCGTTTTACGAGGAGCCCAATATTGGGCTTTTATAAATTGCAGCCTGTTAATTGAAAACCTGATATTAATCGATTCGCCCTTTGCCAGGGACAAGTAATAACTGTTGTATTGGTGTTCGGTTATTTTATCCGGAGGGAGGTCCATTTTAAACGTGTAGGAATCCAAATAAATTTGGATTTTCAGGCTATCCGGACTCTTCGAAATATTGGTTACTTTAAAAGTAACAGCTTCGTCAGGAATTGAATCCAGGGTAAAAGAGCCAAAATCAACACTGTCTTTACTTAACAGGAGTTGGGCGGAAAGGGCGCCCCTTGTGAAAATCAGAATGGCGAAAAACAGTATTTTGATGTATCCTTTTATCATATTTGCCTTATTGCAGCATTCAAAAATCAATATGGGCATGTTGCAGGGTGGACAAATTGAAATTTACTTTTATTGCATATTGATTAGGAACATTTAACGAGCATAATGGAGAACCAGATAAAAAAGCTAAAGCAAAAACACGAAGAGGCACAATTAGGTGGCGGGCAAAAAAGAATTGATGACCAGCACCGGAAAGGAAAACTGACAGCCCGTGAAAGGCTTGATCTGCTAATGGATGCAGGAAGTTTTGAAGAGATAGGAATGCTTGTTGAACACCGTGGACGCGATTTTGGGATAGATAAAGAGATTTATCCCGGTGATGGAGTTGTTACAGGCTATGGTACAATTAACGGAAGAATGGTGTATGTTTTTTCGCAGGACTTTACGGTTTTTGGTGGCTCGCTTTCCGAAACTCATGCAGAGAAGATTTGCAAAATAATGGACCTTGCCATGAAGAATGGTGCACCGGTTATTGGCCTGAATGATTCGGGCGGGGCGAGAATACAGGAAGGCGTAGTGTCTTTAGGTGGTTATGCTGATATTTTTTACAGGAATACTATTGCCAGCGGCGTTGTGCCACAGATATCGGCTATACTGGGTCCATGTGCGGGTGGAGCCGTTTATTCTCCCGCAATTACCGATTTTATAATGATGGTGGAACATACCTCGTATATGTTTGTAACAGGGCCTAACGTTGTAAAAACAGTTACGCATGAAGATGTAACCAGTGAGGAACTAGGCGGAGCCCAGGCCCATGCCAGTAAATCGGGTGTAACGCAATTTACTTACGCTAATGAAATTGAATGCCTGGAGGGGATTAAAAAGCTGCTTAGCTATATGCCGCAAAATTGCGACGAGCAGGCACCTGTTTATGACTACGCGGAAGCAAATGAAGTCAGGAAAAAGCTAAACACGGTTATTCCGGCAAATCCTAATCAACCGTATGATATCAGGGAGGTGATTACAGAGGTTGCCGATGCGGATTCATTTTTTGAAGTACATAAGGATTATGCTGAAAATATTGTAGTGGGCTTTGCCCGTATTGGCGGACGCAGTATAGGTATTGTCGCCAACCAGCCGGCGGTTTTAGCCGGAGTATTGGATATTAATTCAAGCAAAAAAGGCGCCCGCTTTGTACGCTTTTGTGATTGCTTCAACATTTCATTATTGACGTTGGTCGATGTTCCTGGATTTTTACCGGGTACTGACCAGGAGTGGCATGGGATTATCAGCAATGGTGCAAAGTTGCTCTACGCCTTTAGCGAAGCAACGGTACCTAAAATAACTGTTATTGTGCGCAAGGCCTACGGTGGTGCTTATGATGTAATGAACAGTAAGCACATAGGTGCCGATATGAATTACGCGTGGCCAAATGCCGAAATTGCAGTGGTAGGAGCGAAGGGAGCTGCTGAAATTATTTTTAAGAAAGAAATAAATGCTGCTGAAGACCCGGCAGCAAAATTGAAAGAAGTAGTAGACAATTATGCTGAGAATTTTGCTCATCCATATAAGGCGGCAGCTCGTGGTTTTGTTGATGAAGTGATCGAGCCTTCACAAACCCGTGTTAAACTATTACGGGCCTTTAAGATGACTGAGAATAAGGCTGTGAAGTTACCGAGAAAGAAGCACGGTAATATTCCATTGTAAGATTTCTGAGTGTTTTTGCTGCAACGTTTTATCCCTCTATACGATGAATCATTTCACGAGACTAAATTTTTAACATGAAGATATACATTAAAAATATGGCCTGCGAGAGCTGTAAAATTGTAGTACAGGAAGCACTCGATGAATTGGATATTCAATCGGTTAAAGTTGGTTTAGGGGAAGTGGTAACCAGGAAGGATGTTACCGACGCTGATAAAAAAAGACTGAACATTAAAATTAAAAAAGCCGGCCTCGAATTACTAGAAAAGAAAAATGGTGTGCTGATTGAAAAGATAAGGGCGGAAATTATTGATTATGTATACCGCTCCGACGATAAACCCAAAATTAAATTTTCGGTATTACTAAGTGAAAAATTAAATCATAGCTATGGCTACCTGGCCAACTTCTTTTCGGAGGTGGAAGCAACCACCATCGAGCAGTATTTAATTTCGATGAAGATTGAGAGAATAAAGGAATTGATATTGTTTGAAGAATATACCCTTTCTGAGATCGCTAACAAGTTGCATTATAGTAGTGTAGCGCATTTATCTACACAGTTTAAAAAGACCGCAGGATTGACCCCTACCCATTTTAAGTTACTTAAGAAGAAAAGAAGACTTACAATTCAAGAACTTTAAGA
>JAQBNQ010000193.1 GCA_028288545.1 Bacteroidota bacterium | reverse complement strand
TAAAATTATGATCAATACATGTATTTGCTCCCCAGTATTATCATAACTCATCATAAAAATCATAATAAATCAGCCTGCCCGAATGACTGAAGCCATTCAGTCGGGCGGGCGTTCTATTGCATTTTGAAATGCGGACGAGACTAGTGACCGGCTTTTGAAGCACCGGTTTTTGAAGTGCCGCCGCCAACGCAGGCGTTGTATTTTTTTACGACACCTACAAGGTCGTCAAAATTGAAACCGTCTTTTGTTGATTCTTCTACCAGTTTAGGGCAATCGCCGAAAAAATTGCTGAATTGCTTTTTGAGGTATTTAGCGTTGGGGGTGTAGGGTTTGCCATCAATGTAAAGTACAAAGGTGCTCAACTCGTGCGAGTTTGATACCAGGGTTTGAACATCGAAGCTTGGGTTGGAGTGATCGTGTTGCATATGCGATACGGTGGCGGTACCGAACCAGAAATAAAGATTGGCCTTGCCTTCTTCAACTACGCGCATAAATTTGTTGCCCAATGGCATTTTGCGGTTGGCGTATCTAACGCCGCTGATGATAAAGTAATTGATCTCTTTGTTTTGTACTTTCATTGGTTTGCCGTCAGCCTGGTCTATTAGGGTGTACCAGGTGTTAATGTTGGCCTGCATGTTATCAAATACCTCTAAAGATTTTTCTTCGATGGTTCCGGTTATGATTTTACCGTCAAGTAAAATGAGGGAGTCTTGTGCATTTGCAGCAAAAAGTTTGATGGTTGAAAGGGAAAGTAAGAGAGCGAAGAGAGTTAGTGATTTTTTCATAAGGGGTTTGGATTGAGGGGGTAAGTATAAGTAAAAAACTCGTAGGCCGCGCAATTCAAAGATCAGGGCTCATCAATCGAGTTCCATGTTTTTTCCGTAAGGATAATCTGATTTGCAATATTTACCTCTGTATTAATTTTATATACATTGTATAGGCAAATTATAGCTGCAATCACAATATCAATTATTACAATACTCATACGAGTTTTTCCCTCTTCAAAATTCACAGCATTTGTAACTACTACAAAAAACGGTACAATAAAATTCAAAGAGAGTAGAGTATAATTCACCATTGTTGTCGCACTATAATCTCTGTTTTTTTGTACGAATATTAAATAGGTTGTCCAAAAATCGTTCACTTTAAATATGTTTGCAATTTTTTTCATCCTATGTAAATAGAGGGTCATAGTTTTAGTTAAGGAACGAGCAATTAACACTAAAACCCAAAGTAAAGAAACAAGGAATAAGTCAAAGAATTGTTTTTCAGGATAATGGGTTTCTTTTTGGTGTAATACGATGTATCCCAAAAGAGTAATAAAAACCCCGATTGCGGTCATCCTTAAATTCCAGAATGTTCTCAAATTGTCTGAAATCTGACCATATTCTAACATCAGAAAATCTGCTCTCTTTTTTTCTTGTTCTTCCATGTAAACTGCTAATTAGTTGTGGTTGAAATTGTCTTGTCATCTGGTTTGATTTCATCTTCGGTTGCTTCGGGGCCTGTTAGAATCTTAAATTTTTCTGTCAATTCCTTGTCTATTCTACTTTGAATTCCATTGAAAATCTTTTCCACTCCTTCCGTTATTGACGATTTGTCTGCAATTTTTTGTTCTATTGTAGTCCACTTTAGATTCTTTGTATTAAGGCTCTTGTTATCCCAACTTTCCTCAATATAATTGGTAATAAAATAAAAAAATCTAATAGATTTTTTTGACAGTAAAAAAACAATCGTGCAATTGTAGTTCTCGAGATTGGGGAATTGGCTAATAATATCAATGGAGATAGCCTTGAAGGGGGTTTCCACCGTCCATTGTAGGACATTTATTGGATACAAAGTTCCATCCTCGTCGTATTGCATATCTTCGATGAGAGTAACAAAATATTCATTTGAATTTTTTTCTACCCAATTGCCGACCACATCAATTTCTGGTACATTTTTGTAATCTTCGAGAAAGGTTATTCCCAAGGTAAAGAGTTCAGATATTTCCGTACTTAATTTAAGCGACGCAAATTTGTTGTGAATAAATTCTAATGTTTGGAGCGCTCCCTCTTTGTCTATGTAGTTTTTTGCGTCTTGTTTTACAAGGTCAGCTATTGAAAGGGGTTTGCTCTTAGGTTCAGTAATATTTATTTTAGTTTGCGTGAAAGGATTTAAATATTCTCTCAAACCCTTAGAAAAAAAACAAAATTTTTCAGTTAAGTCGGCCTGAATAACAAAGAAGGGCGTCTGGTCTTGAACGCTTTCAAATTCATCGGATATAACGTCAATAATATCTTTGTAGCGTATTTCATCCGTTTTATGTTCTTTAAGTGCTTTGATAAAACTAAACGTAAAATAACTGAGTTCCTTATCCTGATACGATGCCTGGCTATTTAAAGAAGAGTTTAGGAAATAGCATTTTTTGAAGCCTTGCTTACTTTCATTAAAATATTTGCTTAGAACATTGCTTTCTTTAATATACGTTGTTCTGGATTGGCAGGCATCAATAATTTTCACCACAAGATGTGGTGAAAGCGTACGTATTAAATCATCTACCTCACTATTCTGAAGGGAACTTTGTTTTCGCTTTTTTGCGTCAAAATCAGAAAGAATATAATAGAATTCCTCATTAGTAAATTCGCCGTGTCCTGAGTAATAGAAAAGGAGTTCGTCAATCTGCTTGCCTTTGTTTGCCAAAATGAAATTTGTAATTAATTCCTTCGTCTTAGAGCTGGTTTCCTCCTCGTTGATGTAAAGGATGTTTTCGAATTTGTCGGTCTTTTGCAAAATTCTATAAATGGCTTCTGCATCATTTTTGCAACCTGGCAAATTGTTTTTTGAATCGACATATTTACTCACACCAATAACGATAGCTACATTCATTGCATTTTTTTAGTTGTTTGACATTAGTTTATCACGCAACATGATTAACTAACTGATAAATAGTAAGACCTATTTGAAAGGCGTATATAAATATAACAAATGCAAGAGCCCTAGGGTTAAAGGGGAAAACATTCATTTTAGCAATTGTGTTAAATACCTGTTGCATTTCATTGAAGTTCTTCACCTGATCTTCAACATTTGCAATATCCCCTTGTATCAGAAGGGTTTGTATTGAATCTAATTTTTCGTTGAGGAACTTTCCAAATATTTTTAATCGCTCTTTTTGGGTTTTTGAAATTTCCCGTAGGGATTTTAACAGTGGTAAAATTGCTATTATAGGAATCGCTAGTGAGCAAATGCTAACTAATATTTTTGTTTCAATAGTATTTTCGAAATTCAAATAGCCGAAGAATAATAAAATTAAAATGGCCAGGATAATACAAATTGCTAAAAGCCATTTTAAAATAATGATATTTCCTAAAGCGCTTAATCCATTGCTATTATCCGAGTGAAATATTTTAGGCTTAATACCAAGTTTTAAGACATCGTATAAAAACTTAGTATTAAAACTTAACAGGACTAGTACCCGGGTGCCGTAATATACCATGAGCATGGCGATGAGCATAAAGTATATTCCTTGATAGCCATGGGCCGAATTCCCCCACCAAAAACTATATTTTGGAAGATAAAAGAATTTAAAAAATGCAAAACCTGTGGGAATCACTAACAGAGCAGAACAAAGTTGCAAAAATAAGGTGTGCGCATTTTTTCGCTCTTGTAGGTATAAAGACTTGATGGTCTCACTAGGGGCGGTAAGAACTTCCTCATTAATTAAAATGGAAATTGAAGTTGGGATTTTGTTAAGAATAATTAGACAAAGCATTCCCCCGGCAGATACGGTAAGGCTAAAGAAGAGATGGGTATGATCGGATAGGTATAAATGGCCAAATTCATGAATATCTTTCATTGTATCTCCAATAGTATGAACGCTGCAAATACAGCCAACAAGTAAAGGCAAAAACCAGTACCCCGCGAAAATTATAAACCCAAACAGAAAAATTTTATTTTTGAAATACTCCTTGGCAATTTTCCAGAAATAATTATCCCACCATGATGGGAGTTCGGCTTCAACGCTTTCAGTTAGATTTGTTTCCATCTTGGTAGTTTATGGCGCAAAGAAGGGATATAAACGGGAGAATGGCAATCACCGAAAAGGTAAAATATAATCAATTAGCCAAATATGTGCGTTTCAAGGGATCTTTCTCAAATACCTCACCGCCACATGCTCTGTCAACCAAACTTCATTATCGGATAGGTAAAAGCCAATACCATCTGCCTCCAATCGTTTGGTTTGTCTAACAGGTCGCTCCTACGGAGCTGTTTTTTCTTCTAAATTATCTTGCTACAAACAGGTCGCTCCTCTGGAGCTTCAACTCAATTAAATTGGCGTAAACAGGTCGTTCCGAACTTATGAATTTCAATTTGCAACTTTCTACCACAGGTTGCGCTAAGGAGCAAGAGGATCTCGTACTTTACACAAATGCTGGTTTGCAGGAGCTCAGTAGGAGCGTTATGTTTGTAGAAAATAGTTTAACCCATAAAACAGCTCCATAGGAGCGGCCTGTTATATGCCAAATACCTATTCACAAATCTATATTCAGATTGTTTTTGCTGTTAAAGGAAGACAGAACCTCATTCCTAAACAACATCGTGAAGAATTGAATAAATATATCACCGGTATCGTTAAAGGTGATGGTCAAAAGATGTTATCAGTATTTTGTATGCCGGACCATGCTCATCTACTTGTTGGTTTGAAACCGTCAATGGCAATTTCCGATCTTGTAAGAGATATTAAAACCGGTTCTTCAAATTTTATAAATGACAGCAAATGGATTCGCGGACAATTTAATTGGCAGGAAGGGTTTGGCGCATTTTCATATTCGCGCAGTCAATTGGATGAGGTGGTCAAATACATTTTAAACCAGGAAGAACATCATAGGAAGAGAACCTTCAAAGAGGAGTATTTGGACTTTCTTCAAAAATTTGAGGTTGAGTATGATGAGAAATATTTGTTTGAATGGATTGAGTGAGCCGGCCAATTTTAACAGGCCGCTTCGTAGGAGCCGGCTTTTGCTTCTAAATAATCTTGCTACAAACGGGTCACTCCTACGGAGATATTTCCAAAAATTCAATCATGCCAAATTACTTGCAACCAGCATTTCTTGCTCCATAGAAGCAACCCTGTTTGCAGAAGTTTGACGGGAGATAGCTCCAGAGGAGCGACCTGTTTGTAGTAATTGCATTTTAGCCTGAAAGGAGCTCCATAGGAGCGGCCTGTGAGACACTTTCCATTAAATGTCTTGCTATGGTAGTAGTATTAATTTCTCTGCTACCGGGTGCCACAGTTTAGTGTTCATTGTTTTTTCGTTAAATACTTCACCGCCACATGCTCCGTCAACCAAACCTCATTATCCGAAAGGTAAAAGTTAACACCATCTGCCTCCATTTGTTTCGCATCAACAATTAAAACGATTGGGCGGCCATGTCTTTGGCCAACGTTGGTGGCGGTTGAGAGGCTCGCTGAAAGATGTACATGTTGCCGGCTCATTTTGTTGAGGCCGTTTTGCATAATGGCGTCTAAGAATCTGTCGGCCGTGCCATGGTAAAGAATATCGGGAGGCGTTTGCGGTTTTAGTTGCAGGTCAACTTCAATGCTGTGGCCCTGGTTGGCTCTTATTTTACTGTAGTCGTCATTAAAGGCGAAACGCTTTTTATCGTTGGTGGCTACAATTTCTTTTAAAGTTGCCAGATTGATCTTTGGGCCGGTGGCATTCATTTTGTCAATTAGTTCCTGGGTATCGGCCCAGCCGTTTTCGTCTAGTATCAACCCGATCTCTTCGGGTTTATGACGTAGTACCAGGCTTATGAATTTGCTGGTGTTTTTGTGTTTGTCGCTCATTGTTATTGTTTTTTAAATTCAGTTAGGTCGTAAATCATAAGTGTGCCGTTCATTGCCTTTTGGCCCTCCTCCCTCTGATTACATTTTTAGACCTGCGGTATCTAAAAATTTAATCGTCTCCCTCCAAAGGGAGACAATAGTTGTCCCTCTTTGGAGAGGGACGATGAGTTCCGGAGTTTAGCTCCGGAATTCATCAGGGAGAGGAGAGTGTTTTGCTATTCGCGTCTGCTTTATGTTTATGCGCCAATTAGTTTGTTTATCCCTTAAAGATGTTCCGCTATCAACTCCGCTACCGATTCAACTTTTAAAAACTTGTCCTGTATTTTTAAAACGTTGGGATGGGTGTTGGTGCTGATAAGCTGTTTAATAATTCCGCTTTGTTTTATTTTTTCGACTGCGTTGTTGGTGAATAATCCGTGGGTGGTGATGACTGATATTTCTTTTGCACCTGCCTCGTGATATGACCTGGCTGCACTTATCAATGAGCCGCCCGTTCTTATCATATCATCGTAAATAACTACGTTTTTTCCTTTTACATCTGCGCTGATGGAAGTGACCTTTGTTTCGTCGCCGCTTATCCTGCGTTTAAAAACAAAGGCTGCATTAATGCCCATATCATTGGCCAGCGACTCTACCCATTTTGCCCTGCCGGCGTCGGTGCTGCACAGCACGAAATCTTTTCCGTACAAAGCCATGGCTGCTTCCATCACTATCTTTTTGCAATACAGATGCACCGGCCTAATGTTTTCGCTGAAGTAGTGCGGAATGCCCTCGCTGTGTAAATCGAGCAGTACAACTTTATTGCCCATGGGTGCATGGGGTATCGCTGATAAAAGAATGGCTCTTGTTTTTGCTTTTACCACTTCGCCGTGTTTAACGGCTCTTTCCATAGTGGAGTAAGCCATAAACGGAATAACGAGGGTTAAAGAAATTACGCCTTCCTTAACCAAACCACAGGCCAGGTCGAACAGTTCCAAAGTGTCCTCGTCGGAAATAGTTCCGCCTACGAGCACTGCATCTTTGCCTTCAACTTCCGGTACAATTTGCTGGTACAACTCTCCATCCGGAAATTTTGTACAAACCACTTCGCCGTTAATAAAGGAAGTGTTTTGCTTTAGCAGATCCTGTTTCAGGTAATCGTAACTGCGGGTTGAGAAAATCAGTTTGTTGTTCATGGTTTATAGGTTTTATTGCTATTCGATTGCTCCCCGCACTCCCGTCCGACCGGTCATCCGGGCGGGCTCTAACTCCCACCTCATCCGCCTTCGGCACCTTCTCCTAAAGGGAGAAGGGAAGCGGAAAATATCTGTTTGGGAGAACCGCTCCGCGCTTCCTCAATTTTATTTACTCTTCATTTTCATTTCTCCCAATAAACAATGGTCACATCTTCATCGGATAGTTCGTCGATAATTATTTGTTTTATAATATTCCAATCTCCGCCGGCCAGGCCCGCGCCTATTTGGGGAAGACCGATTTTTTTGCCGCTGAAAGTTGTTTTTATGGCTTTCATGCAATTTCTAAGCGCATCGTAATCGCATTTCATGTTGTCGGTGCCGTACATGTATTGGGTGTAGGCATTTACAACAATGGGATTGGTGTTACTTGTAAAATTGATGGTACCCATTTTGCCTCTATCGCCTTCAATTGTACTTAAATCAATCTGTTGGGCTTCGGGGAAAAATTGAACCACTTGTTTGGCAATGCCACTTCGCATTTTGCAAAAGCAATTAACGCCGTGGGCAATTACATCAAATCGTTTGGAATCCCGTATTAAATCGCCTGTCTCTTCCCGTACCATAATTTTGAGTTTTCAATTATTTCTTCAAAAGTGTATTGGCGTTTTAGTTCGCCGTTTTCAAAAACTGTTTGCAGTTGATCTTCGCCGGCTTCATTCAGTCCGACTGTTTTGTAAACACCGGCCGCGTCTTTAATAACTTTCAACCTGCCGCGTTTGCTGCGTTTGCCCTGGTCGGTAATAGGGTCTTTAAAAACCTCGCGTTCAACTCCACCAACAACAGCGCAACTGCATTTAAAAGCAAACTTCTGTGTGTCGCGGTCCAGTTTTTGTAGTAGAGCACCACCCATTCCAAAGGCAATGTTGTCTGCGCTCCATCCATTGCTTTTCAGTGTTTCCAATATCTCGCCGATAGATTCGTAATTAACTCCATCGCCTTGTATTACCCTGATGTGTGGGTCCAGCACTTTATATCCTTTTGCGTTGGTTGTGTAACCAATTTTTTCGCCGAGGATGCTTATTACTTTCAATACCACTTCCTTTGGCTCACCGCTATCGGGGCGCACTACCAGGGTTCCTTCGCGGCTAAGGATTTTGCTTTTCAGTTCCTCTCCCCATAATTTTTCGCAGGCATTGTATATATCATAAGAGTCGCTCACTACGGCTACCAATCCTTTACTGTATTGAGTCAGCATGTTGGCGTAAGCCTTTGCTTCGTTTTCTTTTCCCCATGATGTGATGGTGCTGTGCTCTGCCGCCGGAATTGAAAAACCAAACACATCTTTAGTGTTGTAGAAATCCTGGATAAAACTTAAGCCCGCTACCGTATCGGTACCTTTGAAATTTACCAGGTGAGCCGCGCAACCGATTGAGGCGCTTTCAACAGAACTAACACCTCTGAAACCAAAATCGTGGAGCTTAAAATCGACTAAACCAACATCGCCGGTTTCGTCCAGGTATTTCCAAATCAGTTTTTTTATTTCGCGTGATTGTGTGGCCACCGTGCATCCATACCACACCTGCACCAAAAGAGTTTCTAAAAAATTGGTGAGCCAGTAACAGGCGGGGTCGGTGTTCTCCACTGTAATTAAAGCGTTGTGCACCGGTAGAACGGCGCCCTCGGCAACAGCTTTTATTTTTATCGGAAGTTTGCCACCATGTTTGCTTAAAATGTACTGCCATCCTTCTTTATAAAACAATTCTGGCTGACCGAAGTGCTGGGCGTAAAGTTTTTCGGCCTCGTCAATTTTTTGTTGGGTAACAACAACGCCCTGCAGGTAATTCTTCAATAAATATTGCAGACCGAAAAAAGTAACGTCATCAAATCTTCCTCCGCGTGATTCGAAATAAGAGTATATCTGTGTGGTGTTGGCAGGATATTGTTTGTAGTGACTGATCTTGTAGCTGTCGGTTAGCAGCATAATATTGTTGTGTATCATAACCCGGTTTGTGTTTGGTGAAATAATTTTAATAAAACGTAATGTTCCTTTACTATTTGTTCTTCGCTTAGGGTTGCTGCTTTAAACCATTTTAGCTCAACAATGTCGTCGTTTGCTTTGGCCTGGCCTTCCTTATAATCCGCCTTAAAAAAGAGGGTGATTATTTTGTCCACCTCGCTGCGATAACGCCAGTCGTCAATTTTAGCAGAGCCTATGTATTTTATATTTTCAACGGTAAGGCCCGTTTCCTCTTCAACTTCACGGGCTGCAGCTTCTTCGTAACAATTATCCGTTACATCGCTAAACCCGCCGATGAACCTGAATTTATCTGCCTTTGGTTTGCGGCCAAGTAAAACCATGTCGCTTTTCATGATGGCCACATCTACGGTTGGGAAAACCTTAGGGTATTGATTGTAAGCGGCAAATATTACACCGGCCCTAAAATCGGGAGAGGCTTTTACCTCCTGGCTTATTCCATTTCTTATTTCAGTTCCGGAAGTGCTTTGGTGCGCTGGTAATTCTGTAGTTGCAAAACTACCATGATAATAGGTGATGAAACTATCGCGGCTACCGTACATCATCACCGAACCCATAGGGCAAGCTTCGCGTATTCTTTTATCCAGTTCGCGGCTCCAATCCATATCGCTCGGTGTATCGGGGATAGACAAAACGGTGATATGGGGAAAAGCTTGTAACAGCATTTCTTTACGGGTAACAAAATCAAGCGGATTGCTTTTTGTAACGAGGGCTGCGGATACTCCTAAAAACACAACCACTCTTTTATGATTAGCGGCAACACCGTTTATCAGTTCAAGATGGCCGGGGTGCAACTCGTGCACCTGGAACCTCCCTACTATTACGCCTATATCTTTACTCTTTTCCATAACAATTCTTTAAAATCTTAAATTAACTTCTTTATCCTTCATCTTCTGATAATTCTTTTTTACAAAGCGGAACAGTTTTGGAGGGCGGAATGAAACGCCGGTTAAATACTCGTCCAGTTCCTCCACCAAGCCGGTGGCCAACATTTTAGTGCGAAAGTTTCTGCGGTTTATTTCGGTTTGCAGAATGGTTTCGTAGATGTTTTCGAGGTCGCTGAATACAAATTTTTCAGGGAGTAACTCAAAGGCGATAGGCTTGTAAGTAATTTTACTTTTTAAGCGCTCAATGGCAATTTGAAATATCTGCTTGTGGTCGAATGCCAGTGTAGGCAGTTCTTTTACATCGAACCATTTTGCTTCGTCGGCATCGGTTCCTCCCTGTATATGGCTTGCCTTGCTTAAGTCTATTAAAGCAAAGTAAGCTACAGAAACTACTCTTT
>JAQBNQ010000180.1 GCA_028288545.1 Bacteroidota bacterium | reverse complement strand
GTGATCTTAAAGTTGAGTTGCGGGATAAATTTAACCTTCTTAAAACCTCATACCTTAATACCGAATACCTTGGATTTAAAATACAATATAAGAGTGAGAAGACCAACCCATGGCAGGATAAAAGAATTCGCAAAGCGGTAAATTATGGTTTCAACAGAAAGGAAATGATAAAATACCTGCGCAAAGGTGTTGGCCGTCCTGCCGAAAGCGGATTTACTCCTTATGGACTTCCATCATTTGATGAAGAGAAGGTAAAAGGCTTTACTTACGATCCTGCAAAAGCGAAACAGTTATTGAAGGAAGCGGGCTTTGCGAATGGCGAAGGTCTGCCCGCGATAAAACTATACACCAACGAAACCTATAAAGAATATGCATTGTACATCAGTAAACAATTAGAACAGTTAGGTGTAAAGATAAAAGTGGAAATATCTCAACCGGCAATTCTGCGCGAGTGGATGAGCCAGGGGAAAGCTGATTTTTTCCGCGGAAGTTGGTTAGCTGATTACCCTGATGCCGAGAATTATTTTGCTGTATTTTACAGTAAAAACGGTTCGCCGCCTAACTATACAAGATTCAACAATAAACAATTTGACGAGCTGTATGAAAAAGCGCTGGCCGAAAATGATGACACAAAGCGTTATGAAATTTACCATCAAATGGAGCAAATAATCATAGATGAGGCTCCGGTAGTACCATTATTTTATGACGAAGTATTGCGCTTTTCTCAAAAAAATGTTGAAGGCTTAACCCCGAATGCGTTGAATCTTTTGAATTTAAAGCGGGTAAAAATCAAATAGGTTTTTGGTTCAGCCAAAAAAATGTTATACTTGTAATAATGAATAATCAAACACAAACAACAAGCGTCATCGTCAACTGCAAAGTCAGGGGGTGACAGTATATTGTCAAAATTATAAAGAAGCCCTCTGCCAAATACAGAGGGCTTCTTGCTTTTTAACCGGATAAAATGAACTTTAAAACCAAACCACAAATACTATTTTCGCCAAATAATTGCCTCTCCTAACAACTGGCAACTAACAACTAACAACTGCTATGGAACTACCAAAAATATACGACCCCAAACTAACCGAAGATAAATGGTACAAGTACTGGATGGATCAGGGCTTCTTTCATTCCGAACCCGACAATCGCGAGCCATTTACCATTGTAATACCTCCGCCAAATGTTACAGGTGTTCTGCACATGGGGCACATGCTCAATAATACCATCCAGGATATCCTTGTTCGCAAAGCGCGGATGGAGGGCAAAAATGCCTGTTGGGTACCTGGTACGGATCACGCATCTATTGCTACCGAAGCAAAGGTGGTTCAAATGCTGCGGGAAAAGGGAATTAAAAAGAGCGACCTGAGCCGCGATGAGTTTTTGAAATACGCCTGGGAGTGGAAAGAGAAATATGGCGGAATAATACTTGAGCAATTAAAGAAGCTGGGTGCAAGTTGCGACTGGGAACGTACCAGTTTTACTATGGATCCGAAATTGAGTGAGGCTGTTATTGAAGTGTTTATCGACCTGCACAAAAAAGGTCTGATATACCGTGGGCTGCGCATGATAAACTGGGATCCTTCTGCTAAAACATCCCTCAGTAACGAAGAAGTATTGCATGAGGAAGTGAAGAGCAATCTCTATTTCGTTAAGTACATGATAAAGGGCACTGACGAATATTTAGCAGTAGCTACTGTTCGCCCCGAAACAATAATGGGTGACGTTGCCGTTTGTGTTAATCCAAATGATGAGCGATACAAGCATTTGATAGGCAAAACGGTGATAGTACCTATGGTTAACCGCGAGGTACCGGTGATTGCTGATGAATATGTAGATATAGAATTTGGTACCGGTGCATTAAAGATAACCCCGGCGCATGATGTAAACGATTATGAAATAGGCAAGAAATACAACCTGCCTGTTATTGATTGTTTTAATGAAGATGGAACAATATCGGAAGCCGCGCAGATTTTTGTAGGCCTCGACCGCTTTAAAGCGCGTAAACTGGCCAGCGAAAAACTGGAAGAGGATGGACTGTTGATTAAAAAGGAAGAGTACACCAACAAGGTTGGCCGTAGCGAACGGACCAATGCGGTTATCGAACCTCGTTTGTCCCTGCAATGGTTTGTAGATATGAAGAAGTTCTTCGCAAAAAATCCGCAGGTGTTGGATGATGTAATGAGTGACGACATTCAGTTCTATCCATCTAAGTTGAAGAACACTTACAAGCATTGGATAGATAATCTTCGCGATTGGTGTATTAGTCGCCAGTTGTGGTGGGGGCAAAGAATTCCTGCATGGTATGATGAGACAGGAAATTTAGTAGCTGTTGCTAAAACCGAAGCGGAAGCTATTGAACAATCCAAAAAGACCAACCCCAAAGCTGCGGTTCCAAATCTTAAGCAGGATGAGGATGTGCTTGATACATGGTTCTCTTCATGGCTGTGGCCTATTTCGGTGTTTAACGGATTTGAAGATCCTGATAATAAGGATATCAATTATTACTACCCAACAAATGACCTGGTTACAGCACCTGAGATCATGTTCTTCTGGGTTATGCGTATGATAATGGCCGGGTATGAATGGAGGGGAGAGAAGCCTTTCAAAAATGTTTATTACACTGGTATAGTGCGCGATAAATTGCGCCGCAAAATGAGCAAGTCGCTGGGCAACTCACCGGATCCGTTGGAACTAATCGAAAAATACGGAGCGGATGGCGTTCGCCTTGGAATGTTACTTTGCTCACCAGCGGGTAATGATATTTTATTTGATGAGAAACTTTGTGAGCAGGGTAGAAACTTTAGCAACAAACTTTGGAACGCCCTTCGGCTTGTAAAGGGTTGGGAAGTAAAGGAAGGTACTAATGATGAAAACCGCCTCTCTATTGAGTGGATTGAAAGCAAAATGAATGATACGATCAATCAGCTAAATGCATCATTCGAATCATTCCGCCTGAGCGAAGCTTTAATGACTGTTTACAAATTTATTTGGGACGATTTCTGCTCATGGTACCTGGAGTTAATTAAGCCAGATTACCTGAGCCCAATAGACAAAACTACCTATGATAAAACGATTGCCATTTTTGAAAAAATAACGCAGTTGCTTCATCCCTTTATGCCTTTTGTTACTGAGGAGATATGGCATTTACTGGGAGATAGAAAGCAAGGAGAGACTATTAATCTTACGCGCTATCCTGAATCAGGAGAGATCGACGAGGAGATGATACGTGAAGCGCAATTGACTTTTGAAATTATAATCAACATTCGCGAGATAAGGGCTAAGGCGAACAAGAAGAATACCGAAACGGTGGACTTGTTTCATTTCGCAAACAAAATGTCTCGGAAGGATATTGATTCCAGAAAAGAGTTTGGTTTGGACGAAAGGAGAACATGGGGCTTTGATGAAAAAATCGTGAAGTTGGGGCGTATTGGAACATTTGATGAAATCAACGAAGAACTGAAAGGCGCTAAAAGTTTTATTGCAGGTGGATATAAATTCTTCGTAGTAACCGGCGAAGTAGCCGATGCCGATGCAGAAAAGAAAAAGCTGATTGAAGAGTTGGAATACACAAGAGGCTTTCTTGCTTCGGTAGACAAGAAACTCGCTAATGAAAAATTTGTTTCATCAGCCCCCGCAACGGTTATTGATGGGGAGAAGAAGAAGCGGGAGGATGCTCTTAAAAAGATCGAAATTCTTCAGCAATCTCTCAATCTAACAACTAACAACTAACAACTAACAACGGTCAACTATTAGGCAGTTCGAAAGTAAAGGTGCTTCCTTTTCCCGGTTCGCTTTGCAGGTTTATTTTGCCTCCTTGCTTTTCTATTATTTCTTTAGAGATAGCAAGGCCCATTCCGCTGCCCCCTGATTGTGAGCCCGGTACCTGGAAGAATTTTTCGAACACCTTGGTTTTGTACTTTTCTTCGATGCCCTTGCCATAATCCTGCACTGAAAACGAAACTTCATAATCAACTGATTTTACCGACACTATCACTTTTGAGTTTTCCGCAGAGTAGCGCATTGCATTGGTTAAAAAGTTAAGCAACACCCAGGTTGTTTTATCAGCGTCGGCTTTAATGGTAGGCAAGTTTGGCGTTATGTATTTCTCGATGGAAATATTTTTCTCTTCGGCCAATGCGTGAGCAGCCTCAAATGCTTGTGAAACTATTTGTTCGGCATGGATTGGCTGTATATTTAACTGAATGTTACCGGTTTCTATTTGGGTAAGATCTAGAAGTTCGGCAGTGATATTTAGTAGGCGCTGGCTATCAACTTTAATATCCTGTACCAATTTCTTTTGCTCGGTGTTCATACTTCCCACCCTTTCATCCGATAGAAGCTTCAGGCTCATTTTAATGGATGAAATAGGCGTTTTTAATTCGTGCGAAATAGTAGCTATAAAATTTGTTTTAGCCACATCCAACTCCTGGAACCGGGTAATGTTTCGCAGTATCAATACCTCACCTATTTTATGCTCCTCGTTAAAAATTTCAAGGGCTTCCTTGGTAAAATAGCTTTCTTTACTATCAGCATAAATCTTCAGTAGTTTCTCCCGATCTTCTTTAATGAGGAGGTTGCGCAGCAGGTCGTTTCGCAGTGCAACATCAGGTGCATATTTACCAAGCAGGTCCTTTTCATTCATGCCCAACAATTGCTTTGCAACGGTATTGGCAAACAGTATTTTATTGTGCTCATCCAATCCAACAATGGCATCTTTCATATTGTTGATGATAGTTTCAATCCTCTTCTTCTCAAACATTAACTGGCTGATATTACTGTTCTCGTATTCATCCAGGCGACTGGCCATTTCGTTAAAGGCATTAGCCACTTCACCAAATTCATCATTGGTTTTAAAGTATAACCTTGACGAATAATTACGTCTTGAAATTTCCCTGATACCCGCTGTTAACTCAGCAATAGGATTAGCAATCATGCCGGGGAAGTTTATAACGAAAGTAAAGCTGAGCATAAAGCATAGGGTGCCCAAAATGGTGATGTAAGCAAACACTCTTTTGGTAGTTTGTGTGGCTGCAGTATTCTTCCTGAAAATTGCCTGCATATTCAAATCCTGGACATGGAGGATTTTTGTGCGAAGTGAGGATTCGATCTTCTCATCGCGTCTGCCTGATTTATACAGGTCGAACACTTCCTTTATTTCATTGGTGGCTGCTTTTTCACCTTCCTCTGTAATATTATGTTCCTGGGCCTGTAAGTTCTGTTCAAACTTTTTTACTGAAAGGTCATCATCACCTTCATCCAGCGACTGTATCATGTTCTTTGTGTACTCAAGGCTTTCGTAGTTATCCTTGGATATGGCAGAGGATATATCAGCCAGTTTATTTACATAGATACTACCCGTTGTAGCAAGGGTAATAATGATGAATAAAAGGAAAACTAAACCCAGTCGTATTTTGGTTTTGATCTTCATAAGGTACGATTATGATAAGATGATTAAATCGGTATCTGAAAGCGATAATTTTTTTAGCAATTGGTTGAACACTGCCGTTGACATGATAATTTTCCATAGTTGAAAATGTGGCTTCCCTATGCAAACCGTTGTAATAGCTTTTTCCTCGGCGGTTTGCACGATGGCATTAGCAATACTTTCATTTTTTACGTTGATCACCGTTCCTCCCAACTCAGTAGCCAGTTTAAAGTTGTTTATCAGATGTCTTTGCGTGGCTAAAGGGATTTTATCGGCATCCTCTGCCGGGGTTTGAACATAAAGCACAAACCAGTCGCTGTTGTAGTAGGAGGCAAGTCGCGCGGTTTTGCGGATTATCCTTTTCGCTATTTCGTGGTTGCTACTGATGCAGGCAAGGAAACGCTCAGGGCGCAGTGCAATATTTTTCGGAACCTCTTTTTCAATTTTATGTTCAACTTGCGATGCTACTTCTTTAAGCGCCAGTTCCCGCAG
>JAQBNQ010000170.1 GCA_028288545.1 Bacteroidota bacterium | reverse complement strand
TAAGAGTGCTTAAGCCTTCATAGAAGGTAGAGGAAGCCTTTGATTTGATCTGCTGCAATCCCATACTTTCAATGGTAAGGGGCGACTCCTTTTGCTTTTGAGTTATCCGTGTATCAACGATCTCAACAGCTACAAAAACTTTTTCTGCTGATTTCAATTTAATATTGAACGAACGCTTTAAATCTGCAGGACTTTTAAGAACAAACTCCTGTGCCGCATAACCGATGTACGAAAATACAAGCGTTACGGGAAGTTGTTGGGTTATTTTTAATTGAAATCGTCCCTCTTCATTAGTAACAGTTCCGGTTGAGGTTCCCTTTACAGCAATAGTAACACCAATCATCGCCTCGCCGCCCTGGTTGTCCAAAACAACGCCTGTAATCTCCTGTGAGAAAACAATGGAACTGAAAAATAAAATTGGAAAAACTAAGAGTAATTTTTTCTTCATCCTTGCTAAAAACTATTTAGAATAAGTTCAATTGCCTCAACCCTGTTTAGCGATAATAAGAAATGAAAAGTAATTTGAAAAATCTTATTCAGTTTAAGCTTAAAAAACATATCCTGTACTTCCTTTATTTTCGCGCCTTAATAAAAAAATGAATGAATCAGCAACAACTTGTTTCCCAACTCTTCACCATTCGCAATCAATATGGCACTGGCCTTGCAGATCAGAAATTGAATTTGCTACAAAAACTTCGCTGCGAAGAATTAAAAAGCTACGAATCCATAAATACCTGCAATAATACCCTGTTGTTTTTAATGGCTTATCCCGATAACAAAGTTGTTTTTGATTTAGCAGAGACCCGACTGAACCAGTTGGCGGCTTATCTAAAGGGCGATGAAAACATCCGTTACCGCGTTTTTAATTCCGGAATTACAGGCACCCAGGTTTGTGCCGAATATAGTTTTGAAATGGTTAAATGGTTAAAGGCAAAGTATAGAGAAAATGTTTACATAGAATCTATATCCGAACCCACCTGGCAGATGAAATCCATTCTGTCTGTTGTGCTGCCACTTGTTGAATCCGAAATAATGCAGGACGAAAACAGCACCTGGCAGCTATGGATCAAAAAATGTACCGCCGACGGCGAAGACCTGTTGGATACCCTGATAGCGGCTTTCGATCAATCGCCAATTCGCCCGGAGGTAAAAGATGAATTGTGGACAGCCCTTGCCATTAATGTAGTAGTCAACATCAACCAACATTTGCACTTACTTAAAAACCTCACTTCAGTATATTACCATAAAGCGTTTATTAAAAAGGCTAACATGGAAGAACATGAACGCGATAAACCACTAAAAATAAAACTAAGCGAAAGCGAAGCAGAAAAAGTGCTGGAATGTGGCAGGATGATATTGGTCCGCTACTTGCGGGAAATTGACCCCATTACCTTTTCCTCCCCTTCGCTTATCTCCTACTACAAACTATCGCGTGGACTTTCCATTGCCCTGTTTAGCATGACCATCAATAGAAGAAGACCTATTGATAGTTATATGGCCTATGTTGTTTTCAAAAATGGCCTGCCAATAAGTTATGGAGGCTCCTGGGTACTGTTTGATAGCAGCCGGATAGCATTTAATGTTTTTGTTCCCTATCGCGGCGGCGAATCCCTGCACACTTTTGAACAAATTTTAAAGGCGCATAAACATGCTTTTCGCCTCAAGCGCTTTACTGCAGACCCATACCAAATTGGAAAGCACAACAGTGATGGAATAAAGTCCGGCGCGTTTTGGGTCTACCATAAAATGGGCTTCCGTCCAATTAAACAAGAGCAAAAATTAATTGCAGAAGCTGAGGCGCAGAAGCAATTATCTATCCCCCACTATCGCACACCTGCATCTGTGTTGAACAAATTGGCCAATTCCAGGCTGGAGTTGATCCTTGGTAAAAAGCCTGTAAGTTTTGATGCTACAGATTTGAGTTTAGTTTATTTCAACCTTGTAAAGAAATACTTCAATGGAAACAGGGCAAAGGCCCAATCAGCTTGCTACAACAAACTGATCAAAATATTAAAGTTGGGGAAACCAGAAGAAGACGAAACAATCAAACATCTTCTGCGCAACTGGTGTGTAATATTAATGGCCGACTCATCCGCTTTTTCCGCGAACAAACAACTTTCGCAAACAGTCAAAAAAGTATTCTCCCTAAAGGCGAAAGGCAGCGAAGAAGAATACATTCGCGGGCTTCAGCCAGCTCTTCCCTTAAGGAAGTTTATAGAAGAAATTGTAAAGCAATATGCATAGAGTATTCAATCATCTTCATCATAAAAATCATAATAAATCAGCGTTCTATCTGTATTAGCCAATCTTTACAGGCCGGCTAAAACTCTCCTCTAAAGATATCAGCGTTTCTGTTCTGCTTATTCCCTCAATCTTCTGTATTTTATCATGCAGTGTTTCACGTAGGTGTTGGGTATCGCGGCAAACAATTTTAAGGAACAACGAATAGTTACCAGTAGTGTAATTACATGAAACAACTTCAGGTATCTTCTTTAAGGCATTCACTACTTTATCGTACATCTCGCTACGCACCAGGTACACTCCTATAAAGGCTGTTATATCCATACCTAGTTTTGCAAGGTCTATCTGCAGTTGCGGATTCTTTACTATGCCCAACTTCTCCATCTTATTCATCCGTACGTGTACCGTACCGGGAGAGATAAACAGCTTTTTGCTGATTTCTGTGTAAGGAGTAAAGGCATTTTCCATCAGTATGTTCAATATCTGCTGATCGGTGTTATCAATTTCGTAATTGAGTGGCATATTTTGGCTATGTTTTTAAATTAATTACAACAAAAATAAAGATTTATTGATTAAAACATATACTTTACACCAAATCATTGATTTATTCGCAAATAATCAAGGCAGTTGTTATCTTTGTACCATCGTTCTAAGAAATACATTGTTGGGTGATGAAATTGGCAGACATGCCCTCCTGTCTCGGGGGTAAGGAAACCGGAATAAATCTGTTTGCATCTCGTTTTGGATAACACCCGAACGAGATGCAAATACGACTAACCGCCTTGTGTAGGTTCGACCCCTACTCCAACAGCAATAGTGGTAGGCTCCAATTGGAGCCGCCGCTTAAAGGAATTAAAATCGCCCCTATGAAAACGCTTCCGGCCATATTTACATTTTTCGTAGTTTACTACGTGCTTTGGCTGTTGCGTCTGCCTTTAAGGTTTGCTCAGCTTTTTATGCAGGTAATAGGAGATTAAGACATTCAAGACTTTTCGTTGGGGTAAAACAACGAGATAGGGGTAAGTCCGCCGCAAGGCGGACTTTTTTTATTTCTACCTTCGCCCACCTAAATGAAAAAGAAGAAGAAACATACCACTAACCAAACGCCAGGGGATTTTGACCCGGAGTTGCTGCGTATGTACATGATGGGCGCTACTAATCCGCGTTTTAGTAATAAAGTCGAATTTAACGAGGAAGTAGTTGATCTGCACCTTGAGAAAATGTCAATTGGAACAGATAAAATCCCACCACAGGATGCCCTGTTTCATCAGTTGGAGAACTTTGAGACCTGCCTTGATAAAGCCATTGCCGCCGGTAAACTTGAAATAAGGGTTATACATGGCCTGGGAAAGGGAAAATTACGGGAGGAAATATTTAAAATATTGAGGAAGCACCCTAATGTGCGAAGCTTCGAAAACGATTTTCACAGTCGCTACGGCTACGGAAGCACCCTTATTCTACTAAAATAGGCAATCCGATTTTATCGATGTTCTTATGTTGATACCACTCCGTTCAAAATGTGGGAACTTTGTGGATAAAATAAATTCAACATGAAAAATCTAATGAAATCTGCCGTATGTACTTTGTTGATTATCTGTGCAGTTAGAAGTGCTGAGGCCCAGGAACTGGCTAGTTTATCCACAGGTGGATATTCCAACGCTGTAGCGATAACTGAAAAACCAACCGCCCCAACAACCCAGGGAACCGAAGTAGCCATCGTTATAAAGAACAGTGCCGAAAAACCGGTTATAATCTTTGCCGGCCCTAAGGAAGAAATCCGCAATCCCAAGGTTCATACCTTTGGTGGTCTTAGCAAAAATACTCTTTACCTACAGTCAAACGATATTGTTTGCCTAATGACCAACGAGCCTAAAATAATGGCCTGTACAAACATTAAAGCCGGTTCAACATCTATTGAAATCAACAGTTCAGGCAATATGATCAGTTGTAAATAGCTGAAAGCGTAACTAACCAACAAACAGAATGGGTTACTCTCGATTGAGTAATCCATTTTTTATTTATGCTAATCCATCAGGTGAGCCAATGTACTTTAACACGTAGCTAACCAGCATCTTCGAGCTTCTATACTTGCTTTGCTTTAGCTTCTCAAGTTTCTCACGATTCTTTTTTGAAGGAGTTATCAGGTAGGTTAAAATATCGTATTCCTCACTATAGCGCGTTTTGTTGAGGTTACGATTAAAATAAGTCCTCATAGCATCAGCCTTTGACTTATACAGCCAATCCTGTTTCTCAATATGCAGGATGACCAATTCAAGTATCCTTACAATTATCTCACTATCAGGTAAGTGAATATGGTTGGGGTCGCTGTAAAAAAGATTGTAGTGAAAATTGAAGGCCGTGTAATTTCCGTCAATAAAAGATTGAATAGCCAGCACGATGGATTTAAATGAGGCAAAGTATGTTTTATCCTGAATTCCCTCCAATTCATCCAGGTGTTTCAAAACCATTTCTGTTTTCCCTTCACTCAAATAGTAGCCCAGCAGCGCGTAAATAAGATTTGCCCTGGCCATTGCGCCACCGGCATCTATCTTTTTCAGAGTTTCCTTCAAATACGCTTCAGGTTCACCGTAGCCATCGTAAACGCAAAGGAAGTTTATGAGTATAATCCGGCTTATGGCATCCGTTACAGGACTAAAGGCACTTACAAATTTCTGCCTGTTCGCCTCTACCTGTTGCACAATTTCCCAGGTCTTGTCCGGTTCATTGAAAAAGCGGGCATGATGATTATAAAGAATTGAAAGCGTGTTATGAATCAAAGTATTATGCCCAATGGCATAGGCCCGTTTATTCATTTCCTGTATCTTCCTGAAATAAGCCTTTGGGTCTTCCTTTCGGTCTTCAAACTTCTCCGAGCGAACCATTTCCACCATTACCTCGCCATATAATTTCGAAAGTTGGGCATGTTTATCAATGTAAAAATTCCTCTTCTTCGCTGCATCTTCTATAAACTTCAGGTTACCGGTTATCTGCCCCAACCTGAATCCTTCCAGGTATAATACATCCAGCAATTGCCATTTTTGTTTTTCCTCGTATTCCTTTTCGAGAGCGGTATAAATTTTTGTGGCTGTTTTTATTTCACCTTTCAAAAGCAATTCATGCACCAATTGTATTTCGTCAAGCGGTGTTTGCAATCCTTTTTGGATATAGCCTGATAGAAAATCTTTGCATTGGCTTTGTATTTTGTTGAAAGACGCTGCCGATACTTTTAGCTTTTTAACCAATACCTCTTCATCCGTTTCGCCCAAAAGTAAGTAGTAAATAAATTTTTCGTGCGACCGGCTACTGCCTCTGCAGGTGCTTTTTAAAACATCTTTTTGTTCCTCACTCAGTAATTTAAAAAGGCTCCAAATCTGCTCCATACTTACGTTTCAAGGGTTTCACGGGTAAAAAAATGACAAAAGTGTTCAGGTTCAAATGGGTCTTGTTTTATTCATTTGCGCCAGCAATAAATACACCTTATCAAATGTTTCAAAAATTACTACACCGAATATCCGCTTAAAATTTCAATTATTCATATACCTAAAACTATATTTATGAGATCACTTTACATGTTTCTTGCGTCAATGGGAATTGTTTTAGCAGCCAGCGCGGCGCACAACCCCAAATGGGTCAGGTTTTCGCAGCCATCTAACTACGCCAATTTCGATGTAACCGAAGTAGCAGTAAAAGTCGATACGTTTGGAAACGTTTATACCGCCGCTTCAATTTTGGATACGGTTAATTCCCTTTCAAATGCGATGATCG
>JAQBNQ010000163.1 GCA_028288545.1 Bacteroidota bacterium | reverse complement strand
CCGCCTTCAGCAAATTCTTTGTCGTAGCTGAAAGGAATTTTCTGCGCCTTAATCGGGTATTTGGAGATATTCTCCATCGTAATCTCATCATCCGCGCAATAGATGAATTGATCTTCTTCTGTTTGATACTTTGCGATGTTGAACTTCGAACTCACATAATTTTGTAACTCGTAATTGTACCTGTCCAGGTGGTCAGGCGTGATATTGGTAAGCACAGCTACGTTCGGCTTGAATGTTTCAATATCATCCAACTGAAAGCTTGAAATTTCAAGAACGTAATGGTCAAAATTTTCAACAGCAACCTGCAAAGCGAAACTCTTGCCGATGTTACCACCCAGGCCCACATTCAATCCACCCTTTTTTAATAAGTGATAAACCAAAGAGGTAGTTGTTGTTTTGCCATTAGCCCCTGTAATTCCTATGATCTGTGCATCTGTAAACCATGATGCAAATTCAATTTCGCTTACTACTTTAATTCCCTTGGCACGTATCTTCTTTACTATATCAACCTTTTCGGGTATTCCCGGGCTTTTCATTACTATATCGGCGTTCAGTATTTTTTCTTCAGTGTGTTGTTCGCTTTCAAAAGAAACCGAGTGCTCATTCAAAAGGTCCAGGTACTTTGGTGCAATCTTTCCTTTGTCGCTTACAAACACATCGTAGCCTTGCTTTAATCCAAGCACGGCAGCGCCCACACCGCTTTCGCCGGCGCCGAGGATAACAAGGCGGACCCCTCCCTGCCTCCCCGAAGGGGAGGAGTTTGGTTTGCCGATATGTTTTGATTCGTTCATTTAATTTCAGTTTCTACTTTCCCTTTAATCCCTCGCCTTTGGGGAGGTTAAGAGGGGTGCTATCTTATCTTTAATGTCACTATAGTTAGTATCGCCAGTAATATTCCCACTATCCAAAAGCGCGAAACAATTTTGCTTTCGTGCATTCCCAGTTTTTGATAATGGTGATGTAGCGGGCTCATTAAAAAGATCCTTCTGCCTTCGCCATACTTCTTTTTTGTGTATTTGAAATATGCTACCTGCATCATTACAGATACATTCTCTACAAGGAAAATTCCGCACATCACGGGGATCAATAATTCCTTTCTCACCGAAATAGCCAGGGTTGCAATAATTCCTCCTAGAGCCAATGAACCTGTATCGCCCATAAAAACCTGGGCCGGGTAGGCGTTGTACCATAAAAAACCAACACAGGCTCCTACAAATGCGGCGCAGAAAATAACCAGTTCACCCGCATTGGGGATATACATAATATCCAGGTAATTGGCGAAGATGACGTTACCGGATACGTAGGCGAACACCAGGAGTGTTGAACCAATGATTGCGGAGGTACCCGTTGCTAATCCGTCAATTCCATCTGTAAGATTTGCCCCGTTACTTACAGCAGTGATAATAAAAATCACTACCGGTATAAAAATCAACCACGAGTAGCTGCAAAGATTTTTATTGAAAGCGCACAAAACAATTGAATAATCAATTTCATGGCTTTTCATAAATGGAATAGTGGTGGTTGGCGCCTTTTCGGATACCATGTAGTGCACCTTAAAATTATCGTCGGTTACTTTTGTAACCAGGGAAGGACTGTATTTATGAATATCGCTTTGAGGTATTTCCTCCTTAGTAATTACACCTTTATTAAAGTAAAGAGTTGTACCCACTATAATACCTAAACCAACCTGGCCGATTATTTTGAAAGTACCAGCCAGTCCTTTCTTATCTTTTTTAAACACTTTGATATAATCATCGGCAAAGCCAATAGCACCGAGCCATATAGTTGTTATAAGCATCAGAATGATGTACACATTATCTAAGCGGGCAAACAAAAGTGTTGGAACGACGATGGCGCCAAGTATTATAAGACCGCCCATTGTAGGAGTTCCCTTCTTTGCAGTTTCACCTTGTAACCCTAACTCGCGAATGGTTTCACCTATTTGCCTTCTGCGCAGCAGATTAATGATGCTACCCCCATATATCTGAGAAATTATAAGAGAAACTATAATAGCAGCCGCTGCGCGGAATGAGATGTACTGAAACAATCCCGCTCCTGCCAGGTTATAGTGTTCTTTCAAAAATTTAAAGAGGTAATACAACATTTTTTTTCAGTTTGCCGTTTCCGGTTTTCGGTTTACAGTTTTGACTCCTTGTTTCTATCCTTTCACGGTTACATTCTACTTCTCTCGCACTCCAATTATCACATTGTCACATTATCAAATTATAACATTTGTATCTCATTTTCCTAATTCAACAAACATTTCGGTGATCATTGCTTTGTCATCAAAAGGATATTTTACGCCTTTTATCTCCTGGTATTTTTCGTGTCCTTTACCTGCCAGTAAAATGATATCCCCTTTATTGGCCATCATGCAGGCTGTTCTTATAGCTTCTTTTCTATCGCTGATGGTCAGCACTTTTTTCTTATCGGTAACCGGAACGCCGGCGTTCATTTGTTTCAATATCTCATCCGGTTCTTCGCTTCTTGGGTTGTCGGAAGTCAACACCACTTTATTAGAATAGCGGCAGGCGATTTCGGCCATAACAGGTCTTTTGGTCGCGTCTCTATCGCCACCGCAACCAACTACTGTAAACAGGTTTTCGTTTCCGTTGCGGATTGCATTTATCGTTTGCAAAACATTCTTTAATGCATCCGGTGTATGCGCGTAATCAACAATGCCAACTATCTTTTCTTTAGGCGACATCAACTGGTCGAATCTTCCTTCGGGCGGAGTTAGTGCTGATAATACTGTAAGGCATTCCTGTTTATCAATATCCAACAAGCGGGCAGTAGCGTAAACAGCAGTCAGGTTGTAAGCATTGAACTCCCCTATCAGTCTTGTGTGCATTTCAATACCATCCAGTTCAAGCATTAAACCGGTTACACCATTTTCAATGATCTTTGCTTTAAAATCGGATGGTGTTTTGAGAGAATAGCTGTATTTTTTTGCTTTTGTATTCTGCATCATTACGCTGCCATTTCTGTCGTCGGCGTTGGTCAATGCAAATGCTGTTGAAGGCAGTTCGTCAAAAAATCTCTTCTTGGCTTTTAAATACTGCTCGAATGTTTTGTGATAATCGAGATGATCGTGCGTAATGTTGGTGAAAACGGCGCCCGTAAATTTTAACCCTTCAATACGGCTTTGATCAATGGCGTGTGAACTCACCTCCATAAAGCAGTATTCGCAACCTGCTTCCACCATTTGAGCTAACAATTTGTGAAGGTTTATAGCATCAGGGGTAGTATGTGTTGAAGGAATGATCTCTTCGTTAACCTGGTTTTGTACTGTTGAAAGCAAACCAACGCTCTTATCAAAGGCTCTGAACAATCTGAATAGTAATGTTACCGTAGATGTTTTTCCGTTAGTACCGGTAACACCTATCACTTTCATTTTTGACGAGGGATTACCGTAAAAATTTGATGACATAACACCCAGCGCTTTACTTGCACTTAATACTTTTATGTAGGTAACCTTTCCATTTAATGTGGCAGGAACTTCTTCGCACACAATTACAGTGGCGCCTTTTTCGATGCACGGCTCAATGAAATTATGCCCGTCAACCGCAGTTCCTTTAATGGCAATAAAGCAATCGCCGGCTGCAACTTTTCTCGAGTCAATCTGAAGGCTGTTTACAACCTCTCCCAACCCTCTCCAAAGGAGAGGGCTTTGAGTAGCCGGTACTTGTTGCAGTACCGGGACGTTGGCCAATATGTCTTTCAAGGCTTTCATACATCTACCTCTCCCAACCCTCTCCAAAGGAGAGGGCTTTCGGTTCAGCTTAATTGAATTGTTATTGTTGTTCCTTTGTTAATTTTTGTTCCGGCCTCAATACTTTGTTGTATTACATTTCCTCTTCCAGCTATGCTTACTTTCATTCCCATAGACTCAAGCAGGTAAAGGGCATCTTTTAAACTCATTCCTTTTACATCCGGCACTACACCCGCTTCCATTTCATTTTCTGTCAACACCGCTTTTTTAGGACTGGCAGCCGTTACTTTGGCCCAGGTACCGCTTACATCATTTGCAGTTACTCCAAAAAATTTATAGATGCTTTTCAAATCACTGGCACTGGCTTTTTGCAGTGGAGGCAAATTATTTTCCGCCATTAGTTCTTTGTTTATCGCTTTGTGCATGTTTAGCGTAAGCGAGTAAACCTTATCTGCCACCTCTTTAAAAATTGCACCTGCCACCACGTTGCCGTAGTATCCATTCGTGCTTGGCGAGTTAATAACCACTATCATCGAGTACTGCGGATCCTCAGCCGGGAAATAACCGCAGAACGAAGCCTGGTATATTTTTTTACCGTTATTATACCCGTGACTTCCCTGCGCAATTACTGCGGTTCCGGTTTTACCGGCTACGTGCAGGTAATCTGTTTTAAGATTTTGGGCGGTGCCGTTTTCAACCACACCTTGTAAAATATCCTGCAGTTGTTTAATGGTGTGTTCGTTGCAGATGTGTTCGTTCAATACGGTAGTGCGCGTTGAATCAACGGTGGTATTGTATTCCTTTACCTTGTCTACTACATAAGGTTTTACCATTTTGCCACCGTTGGCAATAGCGTTGTAAAACATAAGTGTGTGCAAAGGTGTTACCTGCACTTCATATCCATGCGCGATATACGCTACCGAAACTCCACTCCATTTTTTAGGATCAGCTAATACCGGTTTGCCTGCGCCCGGTAATTCTATATCAATTGGCTTAGTGAAACCGAAGGCTTCGATGTTTTTGTAAAATTTTTCAGGATGCGCCGCGTAGCATTGATACGCCAACTTTGCCATGGCCGCGTTAGACGAAACTTCAACCGCGCGTTTTACGGTTAACTGCGGAGTTTCCGGCGCTTCGTGATCTTTAATAGTAAGTTTATAGAAGGTTGCTTCGCCATTGCCTACATCTATTTTTGTATTGTTATCAGCCAGGCCATCTTCAAATACCGAGGCTACCGTTGCCAATTTAAATGTTGAACCGGGCTCGGTAGATTCACCCACTGCGTAATTGAAATTTTCGGAATAGCTTGAATCTTTACCGGCACCCAAATTTGCGATAGCTTTTATTTTTCCGGTTTTTACTTCCATCAAAATCACACAACCGTGGCCGGCCTGGTGATATTGCAATGAGCGGTACAAAGCATCTTCAGCTACATCCTGTAAATCCACATCAATGGTGGTATAAACATCGCGGCCCGGTTGCGGTGCAATATCTTCGCGGCTATCAATCGGAATTCTTACCCCACCCGCAATTTTCTGAACCCTCACCTCTCCTACTTTTCCATGTAATGGTTCGTCGTACTGTCCTTCCAATCCAACTTTTCTTCCATCGGTATTTGTAAAACCTATGGTTCTTTGAGCCAGCAATCCAAAAGGCATTAAGCGCTTATCGTTCTGAATGCTCAACATTCCGCTTTTGTACTGGCCTTCGCGAAACATCGGCCATTGCTTCATTTCTAAAAGCTGGTTGTATGTTATGTTTCTCTTCAACAAATAATAGCGCGTCTTTTTCTGACGCTCAGTTACCAATTCATTTTTGTATTCTCCTTTCGATTTATCCTTAAACATTAACGACAGCATTAAAGCCACCGAGTCAACATTCTCTTTAAAAATTTCGGGGTGGGCGTAAGTAGTTTTAAAATCAATCCTGATATCGAATGTTGGCAGCGTTGTAGCCATCAACCTTCCATCTGCCGAATAAATATTTCCGCGCTCGGCCACTACTTCCATGGTATCTATCTGTAAGCTCTCTGCTAGTCCGCGGTAATAAGCGCCCTGTACGGTTTGTATATAAAACACACGTCCTATAATGGCAAAACCCAGCAGACAAACTGCCAGGAAACCTAAATATGCCCTTAAGAGGATTTCTTTTTTCTTATTACTCACTACAGTTTGCGGTTTACGGTTTACGGTTTAACAGCCACTTCTAATTCGTTTGATACTCTCCGGTTTTCCTAATTTTCCCAATAACCTAATAACCCAGTTCCAGACATAGGGGGGGCGCCTCCTGGCTTCTCGTTTTGAGAAGAATCCGGAGTATTTGTTTTAAAAATTTGTTTCATCAATTGTTTTGTGTCGCCCGGTCTCCGGGATTGGTTTCAATCTTGTATGGTGGTATCCTTAGTTCCTTTATTCCTTGTGTGCTTACTACTTTTGCAACTTCGCTTTGTTTGCTCTTTAGCATTAATCCCGAAGTGGTAGTCATATATTGCCAGCGTAATTCCCTTACTTCCTTTTCTGTTTTTGTAATCCTCCGTGCGTAGTTTTCGGCCAGGTGATTACTTGCAATGTGCAGCGCCGCCATCATTACCAGGAACAAAACAAAAGGCATATTAAAAAGCACCTTCTGCAATCCCGATTCACTGGCCGAATCCAACTTGCC
>JAQBNQ010000132.1 GCA_028288545.1 Bacteroidota bacterium | reverse complement strand
TGAGGTGATATTTTGCATTTGATTTGACAAATGTATGAATAAAAAAGACAAGCACAAGGACTTACTGAAAATGGACCACAATATTGATAGCCTTATGGCCAAAAACGACAGTATCCAAAAAGCACTTGATAGTTTGAGACATGATGTAGACAGCTTGAGAAAAGACATGGATACTGCTAAGATCGATATTGATTCGTTGAAGAGAAACAGCAAGGATCTGCAAAAGCAAAATATTGAGCAGGAGGAAAAGGAAAAAGAACTGAAACAAAATCTGGATAAGATACAGACCATGGTGAAGGATAGTTTTGAAACCCTTGCCAAGGAATACAAGAAACATATTAAAGAGAAGCCGGCAGTAAATTTCCCTGATGCGGTGGATAAAAACACCAAGGCACATAAGGGCGACATATACAGGCTTAACAAAGTAGAGTTTGACAGAAACAGCAGCTACCTGAAAAAAGATTCGTACACCGAACTTGAAAAACTGTTAAGCTTTATGAACATGAATCCGAATGCACACATACGCATCATGGGTCATACCGATTACATTGCTACCGATGAGTACAACCAATGGCTAAGTGACCGCCGTGCAAAACGCGTGTACGATTTCCTTGCAGATAAGGGAGTCTCTACCGATAGAATGACCTACATAGGTTTTGGTAAAAAAGTGCCGATAGCTGATAACGAAACTGAAGAAGGCCGCCAAAGAAACAGAAGGGTGGAAGTTGAGGTGATGAAATAATAGTTTGGCATATGCCGGCACTCAACTCTCCGCACTAAAGTGCGAAGTTATTAATAGCATTACTCATTAAAAAAATTATGCCGGCACATAACGAAAATGCCCGACTGGAAACCTTTTGTGACGGGGTTTTTGCAATTGCTATAACGCTTCTTGTACTGGAAATAAAAGTTCCACCCATTGAATCTATCCACTCATCGGCAGAATTGTGGCAAGCCATGGGGCATCTTTGGCCTTCGTTTTTTGCTTTTGGATTAAGTTTTCTCATCATCCTTATCGCCTGGGTAGGCCACCATTCGGTATTTAAGATTTACCAAAGGTCGTCTCCACAGTTTATTTATGCCAATGGGTTTTTTCTTTTTACCATCGTCTTGTTTCCATTTGCAACTGCGTTAATGGCAGAATATATAAAAACGGATTACGCGCAACCGGCAGTTGTTTTTTACTCATTTAGTTGCTTGCTCCAAAATGTTGGCTGGACACTTATTTTCGAAACCGGGTTAAGACCTATGCCACTAACCAATGATCATGGTCACATCGCAACTTTAAAACAAAGCCGCCGGGTAGGTTGGTCTGGATTTATAGTTTATATTTTTATAACCATACTGGCCTGGTGGTTTCCTTATGTGTCTTTAGCCATAAACACCTTGCTCTGGTTTATTTGGCTTGCAGTAGGGCTCACTTATAATAATAAAAGTTAGGCCGCGTTTATACCTCATGAGAATTTCATTTGCCACCTGTGTAGCTTGCATTTTAATATTACTGACAGCTTCGTCATCCTGTCAAAATCACTCAAGTAATACTCTTGCCCAGCCAATATCTGATTCGGCTACATATCCTTTAACCATTTGCGGCGATAAATCTGCGGATCAGATTTGTTTCGAATCTGTTGTTGCGCATCAATTAAAAGCCAGGTTAATTCCAAACAATGGGCGAAGGAAAGAATTAGGCATAACCAAAATATCCGGCGTATTAGGTATTACTCATTTCTTCTTAGACTTCGATCTAACCACCGGTTATGTTCATCCGTACACCATAAATTTTTTCAACAAACTTGGGCTTAAGGATTTTGTATTAAAATTTGACAGAACACCGGGCGATTCAACATTAGGTTATGTCTCATACATCAGAAAAGAGCAGATGCAGGAAAAAGATAAGCTCGGTCAAAACATTGGCTTCTTCAGGCAATGGAAACTGTCTGAAATTGATTACCGGGAAAATAAAGGAGTTATTGAAATCCTTGTTAAGCCCAGCACTTTTTCCAGCGCCTGTGTAAGTCCACAGGCTAAAGCAGAAAGTACAAGTGCCTTTGGGCACCAAATCCCATTTTGGTGCGAGGGCTACGAAGACGGTTATTTTCCGCTGGAAAATTTTTCAAAGTTAGACAGACACAACGGCGGAACAGTAGTGGTCATATGGCAGGACCAAAAATCGGGACAAATATTATTCCAGGATATTCATAACTCTTTGTTGGAAGTAATGAAAAGGGCCATAGCAATTTCGAAAGAATATAATACCGATCCTGTAATTGCTATTTCGGATGCAGGGCCTATGGCCAATAAATTTCTTTCCAGTGAAAAGCACGAGCTGGATTGCACCAAATTTCCTTTAGTTAATATTCCACACGCCGGTGCCGGATTCGGATATGTGCCAGGACAAGAAGGAAGCAAGTAAAAGCTCCGTACCGCATTTGTATTAAGTCTCCCCCCTTGGGAAAGATTTAGAGGCGAAGGGCCATCCTCTTTCCATAAAGGCGCGTGATAAAAATAAAATAGTACCGCTGGCAATAATCCCCAAAGCCCCTGCAATAAATTTCCATTCGGCTGAAAAGAAAATAAAAGCCCAAACGGTAATGCCAACCAACGAGGGTAAAGGATATAACCACATTCGGTAAGGAAATTGTTCCTTTTTATTACGCTGGTGATATAAGAGCAGCCCAATGCTTTGTCCTACAAACTGAACCAAAATACGCATTATAATTATCGCAGTTATGGCGTCCTTCATTTTAAACATTAAGCTGAAGAAAAAAGCCGCCGCCGCCAATACCAGCAGAGAAATATGTGGGAAATTTTTTGTAGGATGCAATTTGCCAAAAACCGAAAAGAAATTGCCATTCACTGCCGCAGCATATGGCACACGCGAATAACCAAGTAATACTGCGAAAAGAGAAGTCAAGGCGATCAGCAATACCAAAGCCGTTGCTACCTGCGCGGCGTGGTGTCCATAAATTCTTTCAAAAAAAAGGCTTACAATAAAGGGAGACTCCTTTGCCTCCTGCCAGGGAATAACTCCCAACACAGATATCTGCATCAGTAAATACAAAACGGCAATGATGCTGATGGAAATAAAAATGCTGCGCGGAATATTTCGTTCCGGTTCTTTTATCTCACCACCCAAATGGCAAACATTGTAGTAGCCCAGGTAGGAGTAAATAGTTTTTGTGCTGGCTTGTCCCAATCCTACAAAAAATATCGGCGTTAAACTGAAAGCATCTTTGGGATATGTAAAAGCCAGCGAAGGACTAAAATGTGAAAGCCCACTGGCTATTAACCACAAAAAAGTTCCACCCACTATCATGCCCATTACAATAGAGATTTTACCTATGTCACCAATTTTACGATACAACAAAATAGTGATGAGAATAACGATACCACCGGAAACCGCTTTTTGCCCTTCCGCCGGAATTGGAACCAGGTAGGTTAAGTATTGAGCGAAACCAATGGCGCCCGATGCTACCACTAATGGCGCCTGTATAATGGTTTGCCACACATACAGGAAAGAAAAAAACCTGCCCCATTTTTCTTTACCGTAAAGATTTTGCAAAAAGGCATAACTCCCTCCGGCCTCGGGCCATTTAGCACCAAGCTCCGCCCATACCGCACCATCCGAAAACGATAATAAAGCACCCAACAACCACGCAATAATGCACTGCGGGCCGTTCATTGCTCCTATTATAAAGGGAATGGTAATGAAAGGGCCAATGCCTACCATATCAATGGTATTAATAGCTATGGCTTGCGGTAAGGAGAGTGCCCTTTCTAATTTACTCATGATTAAATTTTGTTTGCTACAAACCGGTCCGTTCTGAAATCCTTCTTTGCTGTTTTTGCTAAATTATTATCATAACCTTATCATAAAAATCAATGGCCATCCGTATGTTTACCTAAATACATTAACGGCTAAAGCCTCTTCTCCTTTTCCCAATCCCCGACTTAAAAGTCGGGGCAATAATGTTGCCCCACTCTTCAGAGTGGGGTCTCTTAAACAGTGAATTTTGGCTTTAGCCATTAATTAGGTAAACATCCGGATAGTCATCTAAAAATCATAATAAATCAGCCAGCCCGTTCCGTGAAGGCGGGCGTTCTATTTTTACATCTCATCCGTGCAATTTAGTATTAAGT
>JAQBNQ010000122.1 GCA_028288545.1 Bacteroidota bacterium | reverse complement strand
ACAGCAGCGCCTTTTTATCTTCTTCGTTTTTCTTCGGATACATGGAAAGCATGGAATTGATAATTCCGCTTACCCAAAAAAAACTGACCATGCCGCTTACCAGTATAAAGGTTTCAAACTGCCCTATATCAGTTTGGCGCAAATGAAGCTTGGCAAAGCCTATCCCTATAAATACAAAGGTGGAATAGCGGATAAGTTGAAATGCCTGGAGGCTTGAAAGATTACTTAGTTTAAACACTATGTTTCAAAGGTAGAAATTATGATAACTTTGGAATGAGTTTTGATGTAAGCACGTGGAACACAATACAATTGCGAATCTTTTTTGGCAAATTGCTGTTGTAATGGCAATGATATTATTCCTAAAAACTAAAAATATTTTATGAAAACGAAAGTGAGTATTGCAACTACCGGCCTGGTTTTATTGATGGCCTTTATGGGTTTGTCCTTTCAGGCTGAAAAGCCGCTGTTTGAAAAGAACGGGCTTAAAGTGTATGAGTTGAAGGGCTCGCCCGATTACCCCGATGCTGAACTTAGTTTAAAATCTCCTGCCGAAAGTGCCAGTCTTAAAGAAGGGAAAGACACCTTTAATTTTGAAGTGAAGAATTACGAGCTTGGAATGCAGACACCCGATGCCGGCCGCAATATGTGTGCTAACTCGGCTAAAGGTCAGCATATTCATTTTATCATGGATAACACGCCTTACGTGGCAAGTTATACCCCGCAGGTAGTTAATGATATGAAACCCGGTCATCATGTTTTATTGGCTTTCCTTTCGCGTTCGTATCATGAAAGCCTAAAGCACAAAAAGTCGTTTGTACTTAAGGAGTTTAATGTTGGTAAAGAAACTAAAAGCGATTTTGATGCTAAAGCCCCTCATGTTTTTCTGAGCCGCCCTAAAGGGGAATACATCAACTCTGCCGAAATTGCCCGGGTAATGCTTGATTTTTACCTGGTAAACTGCGATCTGTCGCCTAAAGGATATAAGGTCCGCGCTACTATTAATGGCACCACCGAGTTTACATTTACCAAATGGGCTCCATACGTAATTGAGGGACTTCCGCAGGGAGAGAATAAAGTAAAGCTTGAATTACTTGATAAAAACGGGGCATTGGTAAAATCGCCTTTTAACGGGATGGAGAGAAGCTTTTCGTTAAAGATGGAACCGTTTAAATAGTTCAACCTTAAATAAAAATCCCCCATTGCAACCGCAGTGGGGGATTAAAAATATAGAATAGCCTAACCGTCGGATTCCGACACCGGTGGCTGTTAAACAAGCCTTTTGGGCTACGGAGAGCGCAGTTTTTAAGCCTTAACTTCAGTCTGCTTAACCTCAGCTTTTGAATATGTTGGGCAAGTGTGCTTATCGCAGGACGATATTCCCAAAATAAATCCAACTGCCACAGTTGCGATAATGATTCTTTTCATTGTAGTTTTCATAAGGTGATTTTTATTTTGTGAATTAAAGACTTACAGAATGCTGCTGATAATTTTATTTGCATTAAAATTGGGTCAGGCTCATTTCATAAGAGTTTAATTGTGAAATTTGAACGCGAATTTATGGTAAATATTTTATGAGTGCAAAGTGCTGTTGAAATGATGTTATTACTAAATATACACATTTTGAGGCAATTGTGCGGTTTATTGGCTGCTTTTTTGATAATAAAAACGAGGATTTGGATATAATATGCGCATTCACTTTATAGCTATAGGCGGGGCTGTTATGCATAACCTTGCCATTGTATTACGCAGAAAGGGAAATACAGTTACAGGTTCCGATGATAAAATAATAGACCCGGCTAAGGCCAATCTTGAGAAGGAAGGAATACTGCCGGAAAGAATAGGTTTTTTTGAAGAGAACATTACCGCCGATATCGACGCCGTTATTTTGGGGATGCACAGTCGCGCCGATAACCCTGAATTACTGAAGGCCCAGGAATTAGGTCTTAAAATATATTCTTTTCCTGAATACCTGTACGAGGTTTCCAAAAAGAAACAGCGGGTGGTAATTGCCGGCAGCCACGGCAAAACCAGTATAACCAGTATGGTGATGCACGTTTTAAAGGAAAACGATTTCGATTTTGATTACATGGTTGGGGCTAAATTAAAAGGCTTTGATACCAGTGTTAAGATCACCGAGGATGCGCCCATTATAGTTTTAGAAGGTGATGAATACCTGGCATCACCACTGCATCCCGAACCTAAGTTTATGTTCTACAAACCCAATGTAGCACTTATAAGTGGGGTGGCCTGGGATCATATCAACGTTTTTCCGGATTATGATGATTATGTGGAGCAGTTCAGGAAGTTTGCGCATAGCATGGGCGAGTGGGGCTTTTTAACCTGGTTTGCAGAGGATGAAGAATTGAAGAGGATTTTTAATGCGTATGATGAAAAGGTGCGGACACGTTCGTACAATACTCACCCACATATTATCAAAGGAAATACTACGTTCCTGCAAACAGATTTTGGCGAGTTTCCTTTAAAGATATTTGGCGAACACAACCTGCAGAATATTTCTGGCGCCAAAAATGTGTGCAATGAGCTGGGTGTTTTTGATGAGGATTTTTACCGGGCTATTACATCGTTTGAAGGTGCGGCCAACCGCCTTCAATTTGTTGGTAAAAACGACGATACCGTTATTTACAAAGACTTTGCTCATTCTCCATCCAAACTTAAGGCCACGGTTCACGCCATGAGCGGGCAGTTTAACGAGCATCAGTTGCTTGCCGTAATGGAATTACATACTTTCAGTAGTCTGAATAAAGATTTTATGGAACAATATGCAGGGTCAATGGACGAAGCGGATATACCGGTAGTGTTTTATGATAAAGAGACATTTGCCCACAAAAAAATGCCTCTATTGGATGAAACTTTTGTAAAGCAATCGTTTGGCAATGAGCGATTGAATATTTTTACCGACCGGCCGGTGCTTGAGAACTTTCTATTAAAGCAAAACTGGAAGAATAAAAACCTTTTACTGATGAGTTCGGGTAATTTTGCCGGAATGAATATTGATGAAGTAGCCGAAAAGATATTGGAACCAAGAGGCTAAACGCAAGACCCGAAATTTGAAACCTGAAATCTGAAACCACCCCGAATGGAAAACCAACTCGACCTTTTTGGAACTACTGCCTCTAAATTAAACCTGAAACGCCCCCTCGCTTTTTTTGATATAGAAAGTACCGGCACAGATTACGTGAAGGACAGGATAGTGGAGATAAGTGTTTTAATTGCAAACCCGGATGGATCCAAAACAAGTAAAACCTGGCGGCTTAATCCTACCATACCCATACCGGTTGAATCTTCACTGATACACGGTATATATGATGAAGATGTAGCTACTGAGCCCACCTTTAAAGATATTGCGAAAGAACTTTTTGAAATGATGGATCCCTGCGACCTGGCTGGTTTTAACTCAAACAGGTTTGACGTGCCTATTATGTTGGAAGAGTTTATAAGGGCCGGCTTAAGTTTTAGCATTGATAAAAGAGCGCTTATTGATGTGCACAGGATTTATACTCATTTTGAAAAACGCACCCTGGAAGCCGGTTACCAGTTTTATTGTAACAAGGTTTTGGAAAATGCCCATAGCGCGGAAGCAGACACCCGGGCAACCTATGAGGTGTTTATGGCCCAGTTGGATAAGTACAAAGATGAACTCAAAAATGATGTGCAGTTTCTGCACGACCTAACAAACGAAGAGCGTTTTCTTGACAGCGGACGCCGGTTCATTTATACCGGTGGTAAGGCACTGTTCAATTTTGGAAAATACAAGGGTAAACCGGTTGATGAGGTATTAAGAACTGACCCCAGTTATTATAACTGGATGATGCAGGGAGATTTTGCCCTGCACACCAAGCAAAAGCTTACTGAGATAAAGGAAAATATTAAAAGAAATTAAAAATTTAAAAATACTTTTTTAAGGATGCCGTAAAAACTACATTTACGCTCTTTTGAAATAAACGACGCATATCTCATAGGGTGGACGGCATGAGCGATAGCCTGGTTATTATTCCTACATACAATGAAATTGGCAACATTGAAAAAATGGTGCGCAAGGTTTTGTCTTTGCCTAAAGAGTTTGACTTACTTATAATAGATGACGGCTCACCGGATGGCACCCCTTTAAAAATCAAAGAACTTCAGCAGGAATTTAAAGGCAGGCTTTTTTTAGTTGAACGATCTGGTAAGCAGGGCTTGGGTACCGCTTACATAGCCGGCTTTAATTGGGCATTGGGTAATGCTTATCAATACATTTTTGAAATGGATTGCGATTTTAGTCATAACCCCGATGACCTGGTGCGTTTATATAATGCCTGTGCTGTAGAAGGATTTGATCTTTCAATCGGCTCGCGTTATATAAAAGGCGGAGGCTTTGTAAACTGGCCACAGAACAGGATTTGGATTTCGCGAATAGCTTCTTTTTATGTAAACCTTGTAACCTGGATTGGTATTCGCGATACTACTGCAGGTTTTGTTTGTTACAGACGAAAAGTACTTGAAACCATTGACCTGGGCCGGATTCGCTTTATTGGATATGCTTTTCAGATAGAAATGAAGTTTGCCACTAAAAAGCTTGGCTTTAAGATAAAAGAGATACCTATCATATTTACTGAGCGCGTTGAAGGGGTATCCAAAATGAGCGGCAACATCATCCGTGAAGGCCTTTTTGGTGTTTTGGCCATTCAATGGAGTAGTTTCTTCTCCTCATACAAGCGCAAGTAATATTTCTTCCTGTTGTAACAAGTTATTCTTTGTTCCGTACTAGTTGATTAACGGATGTTAAAACAACTATTATGAAGGTCACGGGATTGTTTTTGATTTTTTTAATCGGTTTTAACCTTGCCAAGGCACAGCAACCCGCAGATGCGTTCAAGTTGGGTTTAAATGCCTACAACGCTGCTGATTACCCTACCGCCATTAAATATTTTAGCACAGCAATAAGCGGCGATCCATCAAGAAGTTACTTTTATTACAACCGGGGTATGGCGCTTAAAGCAAATGGAAGTGAACCACAGGCACTGTCGGATTTCACGCAGTCAATAAACTTAAAACCAACTGCCGAGGCTTATTACCAGGCAGGATTGATAAAATATAAGAAGGACGATATGGCTGGTGCCAGAACGGAATTTGAAAACGCCAAAACCCTGCGCGATGATTTTGATAACGTGAATTTTTACCTGGGCATGATTTACTTTAAGGATAAAAATTACGATGGAGCACTAAAGTGTTATGCTGATTATACCAGCCACATAAAAACAAATGCGGACGCATTTTACTATCGCGGATTTTGCGAGGCAAAGCTTGGTCAGTTTGCTCAGGCGCTGATGAGTTTGAAGGCTGCCTTAATATACAAGGACCGCGATTGGAAATTTTATTATAAGATGTATGAAGTTAACCTTGCCCTTGGCGATAAGCAAAGTGCGCTCAATAACCTTTCCATGATCATTGAAATGGGGGAAGGCAAAGCGGAGCAGTATGAGGCCCGTGCTAAACTTTACCATGATATTGGCTATGACTTTAAAGCTGAGGAAGACAGCGTTTCGGCTGTGCGGCTTAAAGAAGGTGTGGTTGCCCAATAATATCGCTATCAACTATTCCAGGCGCGTTTATGCTTCCAGCGCTTATGGCTCCATAGCCAATCCGAGGGATATTCCTGGATGTGTTTTTCCAAAAGCCGTACAAATTTTTCGGTTATCTCGTTTTCAGCAGTGCTGTTTGGAGAGTCTGTAATTTTAATCAGTTCAGCCGAGAAGTGGCCTCTTTTAGTTTCTACGATCTTAGGGTAAATAACTGCGCAGTTATGGAGTTTTGCATAACGCTCGGCGCCATT
>JAQBNQ010000110.1 GCA_028288545.1 Bacteroidota bacterium | reverse complement strand
CTATGCAGTTTGCATTCCTTTAATTTTTCTCCATCACCTTGCTTTGATGATAGATTGATTCGTTATGTACCTGTTGAAATAATTTGAGTATGAACTCTTCGGTCAGGCCACCGGTTTTACCTTTCTCTAAAGCCTGTTTTACAATTTGCGACCAGCGATCGGCCTGGTGCACTGCCAGGTGCTGGCTCTTTTTAAATTCTCCTATCTCCTCCGAAAGCCCCATACGTTCGCATAACAGCTCAATAATGTAGTTGTCAATCCTGTCAACCTTGGCCCGCAGATCGTGCAATGTTTTAAACTCATCGCTATTCAATTTAGGTTGACGGATTATTAGTGCGTTAAGTATCTCGCCCAGTCGTTCCGGAGTAACCTGTTGTTTTGCATCGCTCCACGCCTTGTCAGGATTAATATGCGATTCTATCATCAACCCATCAAAGCCCATGTCCATTCCCTGTTGCGCCAGCATATAAATATAATCGCGGGTGCCACCCATGTGCGATGGATCAACTATGATCGGAATTTCGGGATACCGTCTTCTTAATTCAATAGGTATCTCCCACATCGGTGGGTTGCGGTAAATAGTTTTTTCATAAGATGAAAAGCCGCGATGTATAACAGCCAGTTTTTTAATGCCCGCAGCATAAAATCTTTCAACTGCACCTATCCATAATTCCAGGTCGGGGTTAACAGGGTTTTTTATCAGCACCGGAATGTCCACACCCTTTAAAGCATCGGCAATACTTTGAACATTAAATGGAGAAACTGTGGTACGGGCTCCTATCCATAATACGTCAATACCTGCTTTCAGGGCCACCTCCACATGTTCGGGATTGGCTACCTCAACGCTTACGGGCAAACCAACTGCCAGTCCTGCATTCTTAACCCAGGGTAAACCTATTTCGCCAACACCTTCAAATGAGTTTGGGCGGGTACGGGGTTTCCAGATACCCGCACGGAGCATATGCACCTTGCCTGGCGAATATTTCACTATCTGTTGAACGGTTTCAAGCACCTGTTCCTCTCCCTCGGCACTGCATGGACCTGCTATAACCAAAGGCCCGGTTGCCGCCCCGGTCCATTCCCTTAAAGGGATTATATCAAAATTTTGAGCCACGAAACGAAATTAAAGTTATGAATGGTTATTTTCGGGCTTCTCCAAAAATAATCAATGAAATATTTTCTGTCATTTCTATTGGTAACAACACTTTCATTTAATTTAAGTTTTGCCCAAACATTTAAAGTTTCATCACATAATACAACCACAGGCGAATTTAGATTATTGCTGCAAAGTAACACTCAAATTGAAGCCAATGATACCGCAAATGAAAGAATACTGGACCTGGTAAACCCTGTTTTGCGTGATTCGATGCCCCACAGAAAATGGGAGCATCACCAGCTTTTTTTAGTGGGTTGGCTGATACACGCTTTTGGCGGTTATAACTGGCGGGCAATATCGCCGGTTAAGCAAAAGATCGTAGGTACTGTCAACCATAATTCGCGCAGCAGCGAAGAAGAGTTTACTGAGTATGATGTTAATTATGATTTAAACTTCCACTTAAAAAAATATCTGTGGCTGACCTTTGATGCTTACGACCGGCAGAAAAAAATTGGCAAGCAGGATTTTAGAGGAAAGAAACACCGCACTGATTATGCAAAATCGCCTTTTCAACGCGATACAAACGATATTGACATTACCCGCTACCGGATGCATTGCGAGTTAACTCCGCCCGCGGCTTTCCGTCCGCAATTGCATTATCTGTTTTATCCAACGCAGCCTGGCCTGTCGCTTAAAGAGCATCCTAATTTTGGTACAGACCATCCCTCTATGGGCTTTTACGGAACTCCTTGCCTGGATTGTAACCACAACTGCCACCCCGAAATTCATCCCTATGAATGGGCGTGGTGGCTCGATCTGCACAGCGGACCCGAAACAGACAAAATATGGTTGATAGGCTTATTTCATGAAAGCAGCAACCGATTTAAGCATTGGTCAAAAAATCCGATGACGGGCAGAATTGCCATTCCGTTTGCTTATCAATTTGATGATGCCATTAGTAAGGTTCATGATATTAATATTGAACATTTAGTGTTTAACCGTTTTATGGATAATGAATTGAGTAAGTACGAAATGCCTGATAGCACCATTGATGTGAAACACGAACATCGTATGGTAAAAATAACCGATGGCACAACTCACTCTTTTTCTTTACGGATGAATTTTAAGAATGCTTTGCCCACTGATGGCCTAAAATACTATTTCAGCGATTTAAACTGGGATGAGCAGAGTCATATCTTAAGTGGTTATCTGAATTTTGCTACTTCCGTTACGGACCTTTATACGGTAAAGATTATCTTTAAGGACCGGTAAGCTAATTAACCCGCCGTTGCTTCAGGTCCTTTTAATTAGTGAAACATTTAGCATATGAATGAACCTGTAGATGGCACAAAACAATACGACTATATAGTTATCGGTTCGGGTTTTGGTGGAAGTGTTTCTGCTATGCGCCTGGCCGAAAAAGGTTATTCAGTCCTTGTTATTGAAAAGGGGAAACGCTGGAAGGCCACGGATTTCCCTAAAACAAACTGGAACCTTTCCAAATATTTATGGTTGCCGTTCATCAAATTTTTCGGAATACAAAAACTGACATTTTTTAAAGAGGTTTTTGTAATAAGCGGAGTTGGTGTTGGAGGTGGTTCCCTGGTATATGCCAATACCCACATGATGCCCAAAGATCCGTTTTATACGAACAAAATTTGGGCTGATATTAAGGATTGGAAATCGGTTTTGGGCCCCTATTTTGAACAAGCTAAGTTTATGCTTGGTACGGCAAAGTTTGAAAAAGATTACGAGGAGGATAGGATACTAAAGGAGGTTGCCGAGGAAATGGGCCATGGCGATTCTTTTAAACCGGTTGATGGCGTTGGTGTTTACCTGGGTGACAGAACAAAAGCGGTGGATCCGTATTTTAAAGGATTAGGCCCTTTGCGCAAAGGTTGTATTGAATGTGCCGGCTGTATGGTTGGTTGCCGGCATGAAGCAAAAAACACTTTGGATAAAAACTATTTGTGGTTTGCCGAAAAATTATTCGGCGCAAAAATTCTTCCTGAAACGGTGGTTACCAGGGTGGAATATGTTAATGACGAATACCTGGTTCATATAGAAACATCTACCTCGTGGTTCTCTAAAAACAAGAGGGTGCTGAAATCAAAAGGCCTGGTGGTAAGTGGTGGGGTGCTAGGTACTATGGACCTGCTTTTAAGACAAAAGCATATTGATAAAACGCTTCCGGGTTTGTCGGATAAGCTGGGTGAAAATATTCTGACCAATTCGGAGATGTTAAGCGGAGTGATGGCGGCGGATAGAAAATTGAATCATGGTATAGCTATATCAAGAATTTTTTCGCCGGATGAGAATACTAATATTGAGATCGTAAAGTTTCCTGATGGAAGCGGAGCGATGACACGAATGGGAGTAATGGCCGCGGGCAACGGCTCGCCTGCAGTCCGAACCGCTAAAATGTTTGGTAACATGGTTGTGCACCCCGTTCAATTTTTGCGGACCATCTTTAATGTAAATGTTCCAAAAACAGGGGTCATATTTCTTATCATGCAAACGCTTGAAAACTCAATGCGCCTGAAAATGAAACGCGGGATTTTCGGTAACTCAATGTCCATGCAAAATGATAGCAAACAAAGGGTGCCTACCTTTATTCCCGTAGGGCAGGAGGCCTTATACCGTTACGCCAAAAAAGTGAATGGTGTGCCTATGAATGCCTTTAGCGAAGTAATGTTTAACCTGGCATCTACTGCACATATCCTTGGCGGTTGCCCTATGGGTAAAACAAAAGCGGAAGGCGTGGTGGACGAATACTTCAGGGTACATGGATATCCGGATATGTTAGTGCTGGATGGCTCTATAATGCCTTGTAATCTTGGGGTTAATCCCTCGCTAACCATCACAGCATTAAGTGAATATGCCATGGATAATATTCCTGCTAAGGAAGGTGTTGCCGTAAAAACGCTTGCAAAAAGATTGGAGGAAACCTTAGTTTAAAGGAAGGGAGAAGAAAAATTTGGCCCCCTTCTGCGGTTCGCTTTCCACCCACATTTTTCCACCCTGCCTGTCAACTATTCTTTTGCAGATTGAAAGACCAAGTCCTGTGCCCGGGTATTCATTTTTGGTATGAAGGCGGTGAAAGGGCTCAAATATTCTATCCTGGTATTTACGGTCAATTCCAATACCGTTATCTGCAACGCAAAAAACAATTTCTTTTTCGCGGCTTTCGGCTGTGATCTTTACTTCCGGATGAGCAGAGCGGTTGTATTTGATGCCGTTAAGAATAAGATTTTGCATTACCAGTTTCATGTGGTTAGGATCAGTTTCTACAAAACTAAGATCGTCATAAACCACCAGCGCATTTTTTTCTTCAATATCCAAACGTACAATTTTCAAAATCTCATC
>JAQBNQ010000106.1 GCA_028288545.1 Bacteroidota bacterium | reverse complement strand
ATATGCATATCATAACCCGCCATGTAGGTAGTATATCCCCCATTAAACCCATCACCCAGGCCAGACCACTCATTCCGGTAATTAATAGTTACCCGCGGACCATAGGAAATACCGGCCAAAGCAGGATTTAGATGCAGGGGGGCAGAGAAATATTGTGACATTTGAACGTCCTGCGCAAAATTTTTGCTGCAGAGGAACAATAAGACTGAGAGTAAAGCGATATATTTGGACTTCGGTTGCAAATTTTCTTTTCTTGTGAAATAAAACAGGAATGAGCGCGTTTTATTGCGCATCTTCCAAAAAAGAGCCCAAAAATAATGATCGGATTGGTATATCACGCTTTTGGTAAAAGAATTTCGGGTTTTAACATTGCAGGCTGCGTTTTGCTTATTTCGTGGTTTTCTGCTTCTAATCTCCATGCGGCTGACTATCAAAGAAAAATTGAATGGAATCCAAAAGCAAAGTCGTTTTCTGTTTTAGATGGCAAAACAGTTACACAGCCCACCTTTACCAACGCCCGCCACCTCGAAAAGTTTGACCTGCTACCCGCATATACTGAAACTTTCCCCGTTACTGCCACCGGAATTATCACAGCACAAATATTGAATCCGGTTTATGTTGCTTCCGAAAATCTGGATAATGCCAGCTTGAAATATATTAATGCTACTATCCAGCCTGAAGCTGAAATTTCATATTTCCGCAAGCAGCCTAAAGCCTTCGTTTCATTCGTTCCCTTCAGAAAAAATGCAGCGGGCGCTATTGAAAAGCTGGAATCGTTCACTTTAAGAATAACTATTACGCCAAAACCGCAAACAAGGGCAGCTAATTCGTACGCAGGCACTTCGGTGCTTAACAGTGGTAGCTGGTATAAACTTTCGGTGAATTCGGATGGCATGTACAAAATTGACTATGCTTTTGTCAAAAATAAACTGGGCATTGATCCTGGCAGTTTCAACTTAAACACCCTCGGCATTTTTGGAAACGGCGGAGGTATGTTGCCCGACGTAAACGGAATTGCCCGCCCCGATGACCTTGTCGAAAATGCCACCATGGTTGTAGATAACAATGGCAATAACAAAATGGATGATGGCGATTACCTTCTTTTTTATGGCCAAATGCCTGATGCCTGGAAACTAAATGCCACCACCAAAACCTTTTACCACGAAAAGAATCTTTACGCCGATAACACCTATTACTTCCTTACACCAAACGCTGGTACTGGAAAAAAAGTGCAAACACTAGGGTCTCCCGGTAGTCCCAACAAAACAATTTCTGATTTTGATGATCATGCATATCATGATAATGACCAGTATAACCTGTTGGCCAGTGGACGTACCTGGGTTGGTGATAAGATGACCAGCTATGCTACTACGCAGTCCTTATCCTTTAATTTTCCCAATATAATTACTTCAGTACCGGTTAGGGTAAGTTCGTCGGTAGCGGTTAATGCACAATATAGTTCTACTACTACGGTAAGCATTAACGGTGTAAACAACGTAATCACTCACCATGATTCCGGATTGCCTGGAGGCAGTTATCCTCCTGCTGCAGATACTTATACTGATACAGCTCACTTTAATGCGGGTTCTTCGCAACTGGATGTTACTTATAGTTTTAACATCACTTCAGATCCTGCGGGTAGTGCGGCCAGTTATATTGATTGGATTGAACTGCTGGCAAAACGCTCGCTTACCATGTCGGGCGATGCCATGACCTTCAGAAACATTTCTTCTGCCGGCGCAGGTAATATTTCGCAGTTTAATATGAGCAATGCTAACTCTGGCACTTTGGTTTGGAACGTTACAAACCTTAATGCTATCGTGCAAATGCAAACTACTTTGAGCGGCTCACAACTTTCATTTACCGATAATACCGACCAGTTAAACGAGTACATCGCTTTTAACCCTGGTGCAGGTTTCGGAAACCCCAATTTTGTAAAGCAGGTACCTAACCAGAATTTGCACGGAATGGGTCAACCGCAAATGGTAATTGTTGCATTCGATGATTTCATCTCGGCCTCAAATGATCTGGCTGCTTTTCATCAAAGCAATGACAACATTAGCACAAGTGTTGTTCCGTTAAGCCAGATATATAATGAGTTTGGAAGCGGGAAGGCTGATATTTCTGCTATCCGCGATTTTGCAAAAATGTTATACGATCGCGCTGGTACTGATACTACCAAAATGCTTCGCTATCTTTTGTTGATGGGCGATGGCTCTTATGATCCCAAAGGCCGTGTAACCAACAGCAATAATTTTGTGCCTTGCTATGAAAGCTACGAATCTTACGGCCAGATCACATCTTATGTTTCGGATGACTTTTTCGGATTATTGGATGCAGGCGAGGGTGGAAGAATTGAAACCGGCAACCAGTTAATGGATATAGGTGTTGGCAGGTTAACCGTGGCCAACGAAACCGAAGCCGCCGACATGGTAACCAAGATAAAGAACTATAAAAAAACTGTTGCTGCCTGCACTACGTGCGTACAGGTTGCTACCAATAATAGCTGGCGGAATGTTGTAACCTATGTTGCCGACTACCTGTTTAATGGTGGTACTGTGTTTGAAGACGGGTCTGATGCCCTTGAAGAAACAGTGCGCAATAGCTATCCGGTTTATAACTACGACAAAATTTATGTTGACGCGTATAAGCAGATAACAACACCAGCCGGCGATCGTTTCCCGGATGTAAACGCTGCTATCTTAAACCGTATCAACACCGGTGCCTTAATCGTAAACTGGGTTGGTCACGGTGGTGAATCGAACTGGTCGAATGCGCGGATATTTAACAATGCTGATATTATTCAGTTAACCAATCAATACTTACCTTTTTTCATTACCGCTACCTGCGACTTTAGCCGATATGACCTGCCGGATAGAACTGCCGGAGAATCGTTGATCGTTAATGGTAAAGGAGGAGGAATTGGCTCTATGACAACTGTCCGTCTGGTGTATGAAGATGCCAACGCTGCATTAAACGGAGCGGTTTTCCAATATATGTTTGCTCAATATCACGGCAGGTACCCCACCATGGGCGAAATTGCTATGCTTACAAAAAATAACGCCAACACCGATTATACCAATACCCGCAAGTTTACCTTGCTTGGCGACCCCGCGCTTACGCTTGATTATCCCCGTTATAATATTGCCACCACCACCGTTAACAACAAGTCGGTTAGTTTACCGCACGATACTTTGAAGGCGCTTACCCAGGTAACGATAAAGGGTGAAGTAAGGGATGATAACAACAATAAACTCACCTCGTTTAATGGTACAATTTATCCTTTGGTTTATGATAAGATCACCCCTTTTCAGACTTTAGGAAATGATGCGCCTTATACTATACGCACGTTTACTCAATACAAAAGTCTTCTTTTTAAAGGCAAGGCAAGTGTTACCAATGGCGATTTCAGCTTTACTTTTATTGTGCCTAAAGACATTAACTACCAGTTTGGTGCGGGCAGGATAAGTTATTATGCTGATAACGGGAACAACCTGGATGCACATGGTTACAGTAATGATATCGTTATTGGAGGCTCGTCAGATACAGCAAGGTCGCGCACCGATGGCCCCAAACTGAATGTGTATATGAACGACACTAAGTTCGTTTTTGGAGGAACCACTAACGCCAGCCCCATGCTTTTGGTGGAGTTGCAGGATCCGGGTGGCATTAATACCACGGGCAACGGCCTTGGCCAT
>JAQBNQ010000067.1 GCA_028288545.1 Bacteroidota bacterium | reverse complement strand
CAGGAAGATGGTATAGTCGTATTCACAGATCAGTTTCGGTTTAATTGACGAACCAGCGCCAAAAATATTTTTCGTCCTTAAACAGTAGTCGCAATAAATGCGCCAATGTGGTGCCTCAAAATCAGCCCTTAAAGATAGGAAAATCGGATTGAACAAAATTAATCAGCAAACGACTCGGCCATCACAGGTTTCACTACCTGTTCAGCCGCCCTTGACCGGGCCTTTACGTTTTCAAACTCATCCTGGTAGCGGGCATGGTTGGTAGACATTATCCTATCCCAAAAGTTATAGTATAAGCCGTAATTGCAGTTAACCAGTTTGTGGTGAATATTATGATGTGTGGAAGTGTTGTGCCATTTGGTAAACTTTCCGTCAACAAAACCAGAAGGATATAATTCGAACCCCAGGTGGCCAATAACATTCATACCTGTTTGATAAAGGACCCAGCATAAAATAGCATAATGATGGATGGGCATTAAAAATACCATCAAGGGTAAAATGCCCACTTCCATCACAGCCTCAATTGGGTGAAATGCAAATGCTGCCCATGGCGTTGGATTGGTGCTCCTATGATGTACCTTATGTACATAGGGATATATCTTTTTCCAGTGCATCAGGCGGTGGCTCCAGTAAAAATAGGTGTCGTGTATAAGGATGAAGGCAATTACGCTAAAGATAAAGTACCCCATACTGTGGTCGCTAAAGTTGGTGTAAATTTTTGTATAGCCATGTTTGCGCAAAATAAATACGAAGGTGGCTACCACTGCAAATACCGATAGCGATAAGAACGAATACCCGATCTCTCTTGCAACGTGCTTGTTCTCCGGAAATTTCTGCTGTATCTTAAATCTGAAAAAATCGCGCTTTTTCCAAACATAAAATACCAGGAACAAACTACCAGCAAAAAGCAGGTAACGCAAGGACACCATGCCATAAGTGGTAAAAAACTTTACCAATACATCCTGCCAAACAACCGCCTGAAGCATCATAGGTTTTTATTTGAATTAGTAATGCAGATTCAATATGCTACAAATATCACTTCATTCATCCACAGCTGCAAAAAATACTTAGCCAACCGAATATTATTTTAGTTGAAACGTCGTTAATGTTTCTCAAAAAGGTTAACAATAAGGTGTTGGATGTTAATACTGGTAAGCAGGTAACTGAAACATTTTCAACCCTCAACCGTTTTGTTGGTAGTATCTCGTTCTTTGTAATATTCAAGCTGTTAAGCCGAAAGCATTAAAGCCAAATTTTTGTGCCACTGATTGCCTCCTTTAAATACTTTTTACTTTAGTTCACTTTCTTATTTTTGTCGCTCAATTTTATTCATATGGCGACAATAAAGAATTTGGTTAACTTCGCGGCTAAATTTTTCGACATGGCAAAGGCAAAAGTAAAAGACAAGAAAAAGGTTGCGCCAAAAGCTAAGAGCAAACCGGCCGCAAAAAAAGTTGCTAAACCCGCTAAAAAGGTAGTAGCAGCTAAAGCAAAAAAGGTAGTTAAACCTGCTGCAAAAGCAAAGGCTAAACCAGTTGCTAAAAAGCCCGTAAAGGCAAAACCTGTAGTGAAAAAGAAAGCCGCTCCTAAACCAAAAGCAAAGGTTGTAAAAAAGGCCGCAAAGCCTGCACCAAAGCCAAAGGCAAAGGTAATTACCAAACCGGCGAAAGTTAACAAACCAGTTGCGGCAAAAGCAAAACCGGTGGCTAAGGCGGTTGCAAAACCTGCTCCTAAAGTAGTAGTTAAACCAAGCCCTAAGGTGGTGGCGAAACCCGAAGCTAAGGTGGCATTTAAAAAAAACCAGGACGGATCAAAAACCGCAGCAGGTTCGGTGGCACAGCAGGCAAAACACGACGCTAACAACGTAGCTAAACCACTATATAAAACCAATATGAAGAAACCAGAACCGATAACCAAAGAATTGAATCTCTGCTATAGCGATGAAGAGTTGAAGGAGTTTAAAACCTTAATTGAAAAGAAGCTTGTTTCTGCCCGCGAGGAATTGAAAAACCTTAAAGAATCTTTAGATAATCATACCGAAAGCCAGGCTGGCAATAAAGCGTGGAACATGGAGGAAGGGACCGATACTTCCGAAATGGAATACCTGATGAACCAGATCTCGCGTTTGCACCAGTACATCCGTAACCTCGAATTAGCCCTTGTACGTGTAGAAAACAAAACCTACGGTATCTGCCGCGTATCAGGTAAACTGATCGCTAAGGAAAGACTGCGCATGGTACCTCACGCTACCCTGAGCATTGAAGCTAAACAACAACGTAAAACTGACGACACAAGCCCGGGCGCATCAATAGCCGCTCCACCTTCCGACTTCTCTGAAGGATTTGAAGACTAATTCAAATCCGCTTAAAACATAAAAATGCCCCTCAACTTGAGGGGCATTTTTTATGCCATTTACCGTTTATGGTTTACACTTTTAAAAATACAGAATGTGTCAACCAAGCTGTATTGGCTTGATAACCAATATATAACAGACAAAAAGATGGTTTACGCTTTTTTAAGTGTAAACCATCTTTTGCGTCAATCTACTTTAAGCCAAACGCCTTTAGCCACTTAAAGCAGTTGCTCTAAAAACAAAAATGGGCTACACATTTAGTGTAACCCATTTATATATTTTGGTCGAACCTATTAAGCGATATAGCCCATAATATCCTTTACGCTAAGGATACCAACCAACACGCCATTATCTACCACAGGCAAGGCTAAAAACTTCTTGTCCTTAAATATCTGTGTAGCAGCGGCAATACTCTCGCCCGATGAAATGGTTACCGGGTTTGGGCTCATTATACTTTCAAGACTAACCGAATTATCAATATCAGCCAAACCCATTAGCACCGGTTTATCAACGTTGCAAATTGCAAAGAAAACCTTCGGCAGATCATTTGAACTTACAATACCTATCAGTTTGTTGTCAGCGTCAACAATAGGCAGGTGATGTACCGGAAACTCGGTAAATAAACGAAGTACCTGCGAAAATTTACTGGTTACACTCCCTACAACAGGGCTGCTGGACATAATGGTTGAAACGGGTTTACTGAGTGGCATAGTTTATTTTTTGCGCAAATATAAAAATTGAAACAGCATTAAGGTCTCCCATTTGGAAGCCCGTATTAAAAGTCCTCCCATTTGGAGAAGATTTAGGAGAGGTTTATCTAACCAATGTTACGCTTCCCTTTCTAAACAAGGCCTGGTCGTTGCCAAATAAGCCCAGTTTAAACATGTAAACGTAAACACCGCCCGGTGCAGGTTGGCCTTTGTATTTTCCATCCCATGGGTAATTGCCGTCGTGTACCTTCTCGCCTATGCGGTTAAACACCTGGAACATTACCACCCTTACACCCGCCTGCGACTGGATATAGAACTCATCATTGTTTCCATCGCCGTTAGGTGTAAATGCATTAGGTATAAAAAAGTTGTTCGGTAAAATAACCTTCACAAGTGCCGAGTCTGAAATTGAACAGCCAGCGGTATAAACCGTAACCCCATAATACTGGTCGCTAATTGGCGCCACAACAGGATTAGAACAGGTAAGGCACGAAATATTCACAAACGGATACCAGGTAAATGAATCTATCGAAACCGAATTAAGATTGATATCTGTGTACATAACAACGCTGTCGCCATAACGGATAGTGGTGTCAGGGAAAACATGGACACTTGGTACACCAACACTTTGTACAATAATGGTATTGCTGGTATCCTTACAACCATGCTGATCGGTTACAATTACAAAATATGGACCGGCAATACTTTCATGCACTACCGAATCAGTGTTACCGTCATTCCATACATAAGAAGCAAAGCCCGGTGTGGCGCTTATCCTTACACTTTGATTAGCACAAATCCTTGTAGAACCACTGGTATCAGCAACTACAATAGGATTTGATAAAGAGAAAACCATAGCAGTATCTGTTCTAAAGCAACTGGAGTTTGTAGCCGTTACTACATAATAGAAGGTATCAACCGTTCCAACGGGCACATTCGCTGTTGGGTTAGCTGATTGATTGTTGCTTAACCAACTGGCCACAGTAGGATCCGAACCGGTCCATACTATGGTTGCCCCCGTGGTGGTAGGGTTACCCCCCAGGGTAATCTGTCCTCCTTCACAAAGGAATTGGTCTGGTCCGGCATCAGCAGGTGGCGCTGGTATAACTGTATCGGCCAATACATTGGTATGAAATGGCGAGGTCATCGGGTTATCGCAGGTATCAATAATTACGCAATAAACGTGTGGCAAAGTTTGTTGAGGATGCAACACAAAATCAGGGCTTCCCCAAATGGTGTCAAAGGTAGTACCTCCATCGGTAGTCCATGCGTAGTGATAAGGTGGTACCCCGCAATTGCCGTGGGCAGTAAAAGTTACCGGCTGTCCCGCACATTCCTGCGTTTTGTCCTGCGAAATAAAGCCGCCCACCTGGCAGGCTTCAACTGTCATTTGCCACATGTGGCCATTGGCGCACAAATAACCGCAAACATCACCGCAAATAGAGTCACGGTTCTTTAAAGTAAAGGGAAGCGAGAAGTCCGCACACTGTGGCGGAATACAACTCATATAAGTCGGATTAAAATTGTTTATCAGCAAGGCATGTGCCCCGGGTACTAAGTTAGAATCGGTTGTACAGGTACCTGTATAAGGCGGTGCAGCCGGATTGCAGGTAAGTAGGCCCGTAGTAGTACCGCAGGTTGGGTTCACAACCTCCATTGACACCTGGCTAAAGGTGCAGTACGGTGGCGGTATAACAGGGTTACCGCAGGTGTTATCATATGTAAGCGAGTACTCAACATCAACATAGGCATTGGTCAACTGACTTTTGCCGGGAACATTTACTGTCATAAAGTAATCACAACTGCCTAAAGCCATGGAGGTAAATTTCATGTTAGCCGAAGGACCAGCTAATAAAAAATCTCCATCCTTGGTAACGCCATGTACTGTAGGGTCCAGCAATAAAGGATACGTATGGTCAGGGTTCAAAAGCCATTCAACCGGAACGAATAAACTTAAAGTATAACTGTTTCCGGCCTTCAGCAATTTGTACATGCCATGCATTCCAAAAGCTTTGCCATCAACATACACGGGTTCCTTATATTCTATCAGGGTATCTCCCTTTGCATTTCTTACCAGGTAATCTCCGCGGTAATAACCGCCATCAATGTGTTGACCGCTTGTTCTTTCGTCAAAGGTATATCCCTCAGGCAGGTTAAAATGGTCTTCAATTACCAGCCATCCTTTTGTAATAGGTAATTGCAAAGGCGCATTAATAACATATTCGGTTTCAATTTCTCCCTCTCTGAATTTCTGTTGCATGTCAATGCCCTTCCACATATTCTTCACCAACAAGCCCTCCTCTCCTACGCTAAAATTTGTATAGTCGCCCTTCTCGCTTTTGCTGTACAATGTATTGTCATCAAAAAAGTAAGCGCTCAACTCTTTATTGAATTCAAACTCAAATCCGTGTTCATTTAAAGTAGTTGTGCGGCGACTCAAATCGCAACGCGTTGGTACCGGTTGGTTGTTTGCTTCATATACACCTGGTTTTCCTGTAACCGGGCGAAGTCTTTTATCAATTGTTCTCCATATATCATTTTCTGTTTTTTTATAATGTAAGGGAAAGAACGAGGTTTGCGAATAAGTATGTCCTTCTGCCTGTGGGTCAATGAACTGCCTTGTATCAAGGGTTCGCTTGTCAATAAGTTCTATACACTCACTGCACTGCGCGTTATATGGTAACACACCATATTCCGGGTGTTGTTTGGCGAGAGCCGACGACTTTTTTACAAGTAATTCAGGTACCTTCTTTTTGTCCTCTTTAAAGGAATTAAAGTTGGGGGATTTAACATGCATTTGCTGGGAAAATGCATGGGTTATTGTTGCAAAAACAACAAAAGCAGATAGCGCTTTTTTCATAGGTAACAAATATAAACTAATATTTAAGACGCGAAAAATAGCAATAATGGTTGTTTCCCAAAAACCATTTTTCCCCCATAAATGCTATTTTATCTCAAAACAAGCGTTTTGAACACGCGTAAGGCATATTCTCTGAATTTCATATCAGTTTCTATACCATAGGTAGGATCCCTATACTGAAAGGTAACGTTAAGCATGTAAGCTGTTTTCCTTTTCTTTGAATAAACCACCATATCAAACTGGCTGTAATTGCTCACCCGCGTCCGGCGATAATAACGGGTGGAAATGATAATTGCCTTTTCGCCGCTTTCTACGGTAATGGTATCTTTGGCGTAATTGCGCCCTGGTTCTGTTATCCGGTCGGGAAAAGAGGTGAGTTCGCTCACCACAAATTCTTCTGCAGCCCTGATACTATCACACACATATTTTCTGAGAGAAAACTGGGCAATTAACGGCGTTTTGTTAAACATTTTGGGCAAAGCCACTTCCGAGAATTCGTATTTCCGGTCGCGCGAAGAAGCGTCTATGTCCGGCAGTTTTCGCCATAGTTCGGGAACTCTTAAAACATATTCAGCGGTTTCTACCTTCTTCTGCGCGGCAAAAACAGTGGTATCTACCTGGGCATTCAAACCCACAAATACCAGTACAAATAATACAAGAAAAATATGCTTCATAATTTGGAAGGCACGAAGTAATAAAAAACCTGCAATATTTTACCTGATCAATGTCAGGTTGCCTTTTTTAGTTACGCTTTTGCCGTTAAAATCTTTGGCGGCGATAAAATAAACAAAGGTTCCTGTATCCTGTATTTTACCCTTAAAGGTACCATCCCAGCCGCGGCCTAACTGATTTAATTCGTTCAAATCGTTGGATGCATAAACTTCCTGGCCCCAACGATTAAATATCCGTATCTGGTATTCAGCCACGTGACCAAACACTGTAAAGTGATCGTTGTTGGCAGCACCAGGTGTAAAGGCATTAGGAACGCTCAGGTCGGCACATTCAATAACGGTTATTTTAACAGAATCGCTCACCTTACAACCGTTGGAATCGGTTGCAGTTAAAACGTAAGTCATGCTTTCGGTAAGATTAAACGTAGGGTTGATGCTGGTAGAATCGGTTAATCCTGTTACAGGACTCCAAAAAATATTTTGGGTTGAAGAACTGGCAGGTATCACATAAGTTTCACCCTGGCATAAAGAAGTATCGTGACCCGGATAAACCGATGGTGCACTTATACTTATTGTTACGCTATCCGAAGTACGGCAACCATTGCCACCGGTTGCGGTTAAAACGTATGAAATTGTCTGGTTATAATTGAAAACGGGATTCAGGATATTATCAGCGTTAAGACCTGTATTTGGTGTCCAGGTTATGCTGGTAGAAGTAGAAGTTGCCGGCATGGTATAAGTAACACCTTTGCATAATGCCGTATCAGGTCCTGCATATACTGTAGGCGAAGGAATTACCGCTACAGCAAGAGTATCCTGATTACGGCAGCCGCTGGTATCATAAACAATAACCGTATATACCGAAGTTTGATTCGGATTTTTGGTTATTACCTCGGTAGTATCGCCTGTGCTCCAACTATACTTAATACCTGCTTTGGTGGAGTAGTATATATGTCCGTTCATCACCTCTGGCCCAAGCGGACTACCGAAACTATAAGGCAATACCGCGCCCTGTAAGC
>JAQBNQ010000049.1 GCA_028288545.1 Bacteroidota bacterium | reverse complement strand
GATAAGGCGAAGGAAATTGAGGCAGAATTGAATGGATTGGGGGTTAAGGCAAAGGCCTATAAGTCGGATGCGGGCTCTTATACCGAAAGCGAAAAATTAGTAGAGGAGGTGATAAAGGATTTTGGCACTGTGGACGTTTTGGTTAATAATGCAGGCATAACCAGGGATAACCTGATTTTAAGGATGACCGAACAACAGTGGGACGAAGCCATTAATGCAAACCTTAAGTCAGTGTTTAACCTTACCAAACACGTTTCAAAAACAATGTTGCGGAATAAAAGCGGTTCAATAATTAATCTAACCTCTATTGTGGGCCTAAAGGGCCAGGCCGGGCAATCGAATTATGCGGCATCAAAGGCAGGTATTGTTGGGTTTACAAAATCTATTGCCGATGAATTTGGATCGCGCAGTATTCGTTGCAATGCCATCGCGCCAGGCTTTATTGAAACCGATATGACAGGGGTTTTGCCCGAAGAAACAAAAAAGAATATCCTTAGCCTGATACCCATGAAGCGCATGGGCGCAGCAGAGGAGGTTGCCAACGTTGCCCTGTTCCTTGCAAGTGGATTGTCAACTTACGTTTCGGGCCAGGTAATAAGTGTTTGTGGTGCTATGTGCAGGTAATTTTATAATTCTCAAATTCTCAAATTGAACTCAGGTCTTTCGTTTCAGCTTCCCGTTTGGTTTTTAATTCTTTGCCTTGCGCTGGGGGCTGCATATTCATTGCTGCTTTATTATAAGGATAAGACCTTTGATGAAAAAACTGCCGGCTCGAAGATTTGGAAATATGCCATGAGCATTTTTCGCTTTGTGGCGGTTACCGTTTTAGCTATTCTTCTTCTCTCCCCTTTTATCCGGACAAGAAACACCCAAAAATTTAAGCCCATAGTTGCCGTAATAAACGACAACAGCGAGTCAGTTAAAACTGGTTTAGGGAAAGATACTGCTGCTTATCAAAAGCAATTGCGCTCGCTTATTGATAAGCTAAGCGATAAGTACGAGGTAGCTGAGTTCTCGGCCGGCGATCAGTTGAAAAAAGGAATTGACTTTTCGTTTAAGGACAAGTCAACAGATCTTAGTTCGGCTATTGACGAAATAAACGACCTGTACTACAACCAGAATCTTGGCGCAGTTGTCATTGCTTCGGATGGTATTTATAACCGTGGCATTAACCCCGTTTATTCTGCCTCAAAAGCGCCCTATTCTATTTATACGATTGCTCTGGGTGATACCACCATTCAAAAAGATCAGAAGCTAGCCAACGCCTACTTCAACAAAATCGCCTACCTCAACGATCAGTTTGGATTGCGGATTGATGTAGAGGCGAATAATCTTTCAGGCAAAATCACGAAGCTAACCGTGCAGGAAATTGAAGCCGGTGCAGAGGGTAAAACATTGCAGAACAAAGATATTACTTACGGCAGCGATAATTTTTTCCAGTCCTTTGACTTTACCATACCTGCCAATAAGGTAGGCATTGTACATTACCGGGTTTCGCTAAACAATGTTGCGGGCGAAGCCACCTATAAAAATAATGTGCGCGATATTTTTGTTGAGGTGCTGGACGGCAGACAAAAAATATTGCTGGTGGCTAACTCCCCGCACCCCGATATCGCCGCCTTTAAAGCAGCCATCGAAAACAATAAAAACTACCAACTGGATGTAGAATACGCTGAAACTTTTTCGAAGAAGTTGAACGATTACAACCTGGTTATTTTGCACCAGTTACCTTCTGCCAATAATAAGGCGGTCAACATATTAAAAGACGCCCGCGACTTAAAGAAGCCCTTACTCTTTGTTGTCGGTTCCCAAACCTCACTTGCCGATCTGCAACATTCAGAAGGAGCGCTGATCATTAAAGGAAATGCCGACAGGTTCAACGAAGTAACAGCAACTGTGGCGAAGGACTTTTCATTGTTTACGCTCTCCGATAAAACAGCGCAAACCATTGGCAAACTACCTCCATTCTCCTGCTTTTTTGGCGATTATCAATCCAACCCTTCGTCAAAAGTATTGCTGCATCAAAAAATAAATTCTGTTGAGACTGATTTCCCGTTGTGGCTGTTTAATGAAAGCGGCGAAACAAAAACAGGAATCATATGCGGCGAAGGATTATGGCGTTGGAGGTTTTACGATTACATGCTGAATAAAAACCAGGATGCCACCAACGAATTGATCAATAAAACCGTACAGTACTTGTCGGTTAAAAATGATAAACGGCCGTTCCGCGTTAACCTGCAGAAGAACGTTTTTGAGGACAACGAAGCCATTACTTTTGATGCCCAACTCTATAACTCCAACTACGAGTTGGTGAACGCCCCCGAGGTGGATATGAAAATAAAAGGGGAAGACGGTAAAGACCTTACCTACAAGTTCAATAAAACAGAAAATGCCTATAGCCTGAATGCCGGATTTTTACCGGCAGGTAATTACAGTTACTCGGCTTCAACCAAATTAGGCAACAATGATTACAACGCCGGCGGCAAGTTTTCCGTAAGCCCTTTACAACTGGAAGAAATGCGCACCCGGGCCGATCACCAAGTATTGTTTCAATTGGCTTCCCAACATAAAGGTGCCATGCACTACATCAACGATATTGAAAAAATAGCCGGCGAAATTGACTCAAAGAACCAGTTAAAGCCTATCCTGTACGACACGTTTGTAACCGAAAGCGCCATTAACCTTAAGTGGATATTCTTCCTCATCCTTATCCTCATATCGGCTGAATGGTTTATCCGAAAATTCCTGGGCGGATATTAGTTAGTTGAGAGTTGTGCGTTGTTTGTTGTCAGAAATACGGCCGTAGTTGTATTTTTGATTTCTCGTATAAGCAAAGTATTGCATTATGAAAGTAAGATTGTATTCTCTTGCGATTATCCTGGGATTATCTGTGGCTACCTACGCTCAATCCGGGCAATGGGTATGGATGAAAGGAGATAGTACAACACGCAGTGCGGGAAATTATGGAACTGTGGGAGTTCCTTCCCCCTCAAACGAACCCCCTGCCCGTTTTTCACCTGCATTTTGGACCGACACTGCCGGCAATTTTTGGATGTACGGTGGAACTGAATATGATACTTCGAATGTTCCAGTTGATTTTTGGGACTTATGGAAATTTGATCCCTTAACAACTATGTGGACTTGGATGAATGGACCGCAAGTTAATATCCATGATCCCAGAATCCCGGTTGCCGGCACTTCCGGCCACGGTTATTATGATAGATATAGCAGCATTGCAGCAAATAAAGGTGTTTATAGCATTCAAAATTTTCCAGGTTCTATAGGGAACGGGGTTCCCACCTGGGTAACTTCCGATAATCATCTTTGGTTTTACGGAGGGCAGTTATATGATACTACTGCTTACCAAACGAACCTATGGCAATATGACCCGATAAGTAATCAGTGGGCTTGGATGGGCAACTTTGCACAATTTAATTATGGAGTCAAAGGGGCAGGCGACACGACCACCTCTCCCGGCCGGAGATGGGGCGGTAATTCAAGCTGGGTAAATGCAGGAAGAGAGCTCTGGTTATTTTCCTGTTTGGGTTTTAACGGTGCAGGTTCAAGCGACATGTGGAAATATGATGGCACGACAGGAATATGGACTTGGATGAGCGGTTCTGCTACTCCTTATGATACTGGCGTATACGGTATAAAGGGTATTCCCTCAATTAATAATTACCCTTGGAATCGCAATAACAATTTTTTTTGGAAAGACGGTGCTAGCAACTTTTGGATGGCGGGGGGACTTAATATTAATAATGCGCCTCTGCAAGATGTTTGGAAATTTAATCCGCAGACTTTGGAATGGACATGGAGCGGAGGGCAAAAAAGTCCGGATCATGAAATTAATATGCCACCTACAGGCGCTCTTTGCGACAGTAGTTATTTGAATAGAGATGGAGACCGTTTTTGGAATAGAACAGTTTGGAAAGTGTGTGATGACCTAATCCTGAATTATGGAGGTGCAACAAACCCAGGTGTCCCTTATTACAATTGTTTGAATGATGTATGGGGTTATTTGCCTTCCATTGATCAGTGGATTAAACTTGCCGATGAGCCTAATACTGGCTATAAACATTACGGAACAAAAGGAGTCGCTAATTCTGCAAATTATCCTTCCGCAAGACATAGCTCCGTGGGTTTTGTAGATAAGCAGGGTGGCTTGTGGATGTTCGGAGGGGAAAACCAGTATTATGCCTCTTTTAATGATTTATGGAAATTCACAATAGACACTGCCTGTTTACCGGTTGCTGTATGTAACTTAAAAACAGCAATTAATGTGGTACCAACTAATTCAATTGGCATTACCTTATCACCAAATCCTGCTTCTGATTTTAGCATTTTAACGCTCAATGATTTCGCCTCAAATTTGAACGGCATTTTATTTGATATTTCAGGCCGCGAGATTGAGACCTTTAAAATCACAAGTGCAACAACTCAAATACCATTTGCAAACCTGCCTTCCGGATTATATTTTTTAAAGGTAAGCGATGGTTTAGGGCATCTGGGTGTCGGCAAGTTAGTGAAAGAGTAGAATGCATTTTTAATCTGGCTTTTCTATAGTCCGTTGTCCGTTGTCAGGGGTACCCCTTGATACGACAAACCTGTATTCCTATCAACTAACAACTACCCCCGCCTTGTAAAACGTTAAAAATTGGGCACTTGCACCCCCAAAATTCCCCATCAAATTTGTATTTGGGCAAGTTTTTAGTCAACCAACTTGTATTTCTTGCGTATATACAGGTATGGCACGGTTATTTCAAAGTAACATATATTAAACTTAACCTAAAAAACTTAACCTTATGAACCTGTTCTATGATCCCTCAGCACTGGCACTTCGCCAACTAATTGGCAAG
>JAQBNQ010000220.1 GCA_028288545.1 Bacteroidota bacterium | reverse complement strand
ACTTAACAAGCCAGGTGCGGAATATTGCCGAAGTAACAACAGCCGTTGCCAATGGTGACCTTTCAAGAAAGATTGGTGTGGATGTGAAAGGCGAAATCCTCGAGTTAAAGAATACGATCAATACGATGGTGGACCAGCTTCGTGGTTTTGCATCGGAAGTAACGCGGGTTGCGCGTGAGGTGGGTACCGAAGGTAAGCTGGGTGGACAAGCGAACGTGCCCGGCGTGGCTGGTACCTGGAAGGACTTAACGGACTCCGTGAATCAAATGGCAGGCAACCTTACTGACCAGGTTCGTAACATTGCTTACGTGGCCATTGCCGTTGCCAACGGTGATATGTCGAAGAAAATTACGGTGGACGTGCGCGGGGAAATTTTGCAGTTGAAGGAAACGCTGAATACGATGGTGGATCAATTGCGGGCCTTTGCATCGGAAGTAACGCGGGTTGCGCGTGAGGTGGGTACCGATGGAAAGCTGGGTGGACAGGCCTTTGTGCCCGGCGTAGCAGGTACCTGGAAGGACTTAACCGATTCGGTGAACCAAATGACGGGTAACCTAACGGCCCAGGTACGTAACATTGCCGAAGTAACAAAAGCGGTGGCCAGCGGTGACTTATCCAAAACAGTGGCCATTGACGTGAAGGGAGAGATCCTCGATTTGAAAAACACTATCAATACGATGGTGGAACAATTGAACTCTTTCGCCTTTGAGGTAACACGGGTTGCGCGTGAGGTGGGTACGGAAGGTAAGCTGGGAGGACAGGCCGAAGTAAAAGGTGTGGCCGGTACCTGGAAGGATTTGACGGATAACGTAAACATGATGGCGAGTAACCTTACCAGCCAGGTGCGTGGTATTGCAAAAGTGGTAACATCCGTGGCTACCGGTAACCTTCGTCAAAAACTATCCATCAATGCAAAGGGCGAGGTTGCCCAACTAACAGATACAATTAACGAAATGATTGAAACCCTGGCGGTGTTTGCCGACCAGGTAACAACAGTTGCCCGTGAGGTGGGGGTCGATGGAAAACTAGGAGGTCAGGCAAGTGTACCCGGAGCTTCGGGTATCTGGAAGAACTTAACGGAAAACGTAAATCAACTTGCCCAAAACCTTACAACCCAGGTTCGTTCTATTTCCGAAGTTGCCTCTTCGGTTACAAAAGGTGATTTGACAAGAACTATACGGGTGGAAGCAAAAGGTGAGGTGGAAGCCTTAAAGGATACTATCAACCAAATGATAGCGAACCTGAAGGAAACAACATTGCGTAACCAGGAGCAGGATTGGTTGAAATCCAACCTGGCCAAGTTTACACAGATGTTGCAGGGGCAAAAGGATTTGAACACTGTGACCAAGAGAATTCTTTCGGAACTTGCACAGGTAGTAACCGCGCATTATGGTGCCTTTTACATTTTGAAGCAGGAAGAAGAAACACAGAATTTGAAGCTGAAGTTATTTGCTGCCTACGCGTATAAAGAGGATAAAAATATTCCAACCGAGTTTGCTATTGGCGAGGGATTGGTTGGCCAGTGCGCCTTTGAAAAGGAAAGGATTTTGCTTTCAAACGTCCCCAAGGGATATATTAAAATCAATTCGGGCTTAGGTAAATCCAAACCTACCAACCTTATTATTTTGCCGGTGCTCTTTGAAAATAATGTGAAGGCGGTTATTGAGTTGGCATCGTTGGATGAATTTAGCGAAACGCACCTTGAACTTTTGAGCCAGCTTACAGAAAGTATTGGTATTGTGTTAAACACTATCGAAACAAATACACGTACTGAAGAATTGCTTGCACAGTCACAATCTCTTGCCGGTGAGTTGAAGATACAACAGGAAGAGTTAAGAAGAACAAATGATGAGTTGCAGGATAAAGCCCTGTTGCTGGTGCGTCAAAAGGACGAGGTGGAAACCAAGAACAAGGAAGTAGAAGAAGCACGTAGATCACTTGAAGAAAAGGCGGAACAGCTTACGCTTACATCCAAGTACAAGTCAGAGTTCCTCGCCAACATGTCGCACGAGTTACGGACCCCGCTTAACAGCTTGTTGATCCTTGCACAACAATTGTATGAGAATGCCGAAGGCAATTTGAACGATAAGCAGATACGTTACGCCAAAACAATCCACAGTTGCGGAGATGACTTGATTCAACTGATCAATGATATCCTTGATCTTTCAAAGATCGAATCAGGCTTTATCACTGCCAATATTTCGCCGGTTCGCTTTGGAGAAATTGCCGGATTTGTTGAAACAACTTTCAAACCGATTTCAGAGGCGAGACACCTGCGCTTTACAATTGAAACTGACAGACAGTTACCTCAAAGTATGGAAACCGATTTGCAGCGTTTGAACCAGATCTTAAAGAACCTCTTGTCCAACTCCTTCAAGTTTACCGAAAAAGGGGAGGTTAAACTTAAAATTTACAAGGCCATTAAAAACTGGAAGCCCGGTAATCCAAGTCTTGATAATGCCAGAAATGTTGTGGGCTTTGCAATCAGCGATACCGGTATCGGTATTCCGCAAGAGAAGCAGAATATCATTTTTGAAGCTTTCCAACAGGCAGAAGGTTCAACCAGCCGTAAGTACGGAGGAACCGGTCTTGGTCTATCCATCAGCCGTGGTCTGGCCGAATTATTGGGTGGTACAATAGAACTGGAAAGTCAACTGGGAAGTGGAAGCATCTTTACATTGTTCCTGCCGGTAGAAAGCATTTCGGGTATGGTTTCTAAAGAAGCCACTGATAATTTTAATGCCCTCCAGCAGTTCCAGGTTTCAAATTCAGGAGATATTGACAACCTCCTCAACTCAATACGAATTACTAACGAAGGTATAGAGTCAAACCTGAGCATTGTCAACGAAATGATCAACGACTCCGGTGATGATAGAAGTAACATTCAAACTTCGGATAAAACTGTTTTAATTGTGGAAGACGACCCGAGGTTTGCAAAAATTCTTATTGAAAAGGCGCACCAGGAAAACCTGAAAGCCATAGTGGCGGTCAGCTATATTGAAGTATTTGACTTCATCAATCGTTTCTCACCTATTGCCATTACACTGGATGTAAAACTTCCGGATACCAGCGGATGGAAGGTATTGGAATTACTGAGAAACGATTTGAACTACCGGCATATTCCTATCCACCTGATCTCGGGAGAAGAAAACCGGATGCTTGCATTGAAACGTGGAGCCAGAAGCTTTTTATTGAAGCCCCTTGAAAACGATGCGCTGAAGGAGCTGTTTTATGACATTGTAACCTTCAATAAAAAGGACGTTAAAAACGTGCTGGTGGTGGAAGACAATGAAATTGACTCTTCGCAAATAGCCAAGATACTGGGTGAAGAAAAGATAAATGTAAGTATTGCCGCAACCGGAAAAAAAGCAACAAGCCTTATAAAGGGCAAAGAGTTTGATTGTATCATCCTTGATTATTCTTTACCGGATATTTCAGGTATGGACCTTGTTAACCAGGTTGCCGAAATAAAACAGGGTTTAACGCCGGTAATTGTTTACTCTGCCAGGGACTTTGACAAGAATGAAATGAAACAATTGAACCGGTATTCAAATACCGTTTTACTTAAAGGAGTTAACTCCTTAGAGCATTTGCTGGAAGAAACTATTCTTCATATGCACATTAATCACAAAACCCTTGCTCCTGAAAAACGAAAAATAATTGAAAACAACAGGAGAAAAGAAGATATTTTAACAGGGAGAAATGTGCTTGTTGTAGACGACGATGTTAGAAACCTCTTTGCCTTAACTACTGTATTTGAGCGGTATAACGTTAATGTTATTACAGCGGAAAGCGGAAAAGAGGCCATCAACATTCTCAATGAAAACCCAAAAATTGAGATGGTATTGATGGATATTATGATGCCGGAAATGGATGGCTATGAAACAACCCAAAAAATCCGGCGCGAACATAAAAACAGCACTTTACCTATCATTGCTGTAACCGCAAAGGCTATGAAGGGTGACCGTCAAAAATGTATTGAGGCAGGAGCATCTGATTACATTACCAAACCATTGAAGATCGATCAGTTGCTTTCATTAATGAGGGTATGGTTCTATAAATAAAACATATGCAGCCAAAAATTTTAATAGTTGACGACCGTGAGGACAATTTGGTATCGATAGAGGCTATCCTGATATCGGAGAACTATAGGTTTGTTCGGGCAAATTCAGGCAAACAGGCGCTTAAGATCTTATTGCAGGAGTTTGATTTCGCCATGATATTGATGGACGTAAAAATGCCTAACTTAAATGGATTTGAAACTGCCGCTTTAATATACGAGCGCGAAAAACTCCGTCACATTCCCATCATTTTCATTACGGCGCATAGCTATGGCGAAGAAAGCATTTTTAAAGGGTATCGTACCGGTGCTGTTGACTACATTTCCAAACCGATCAACCCCGAGCTTTTAAAGGCAAAGGTTTCCGTATTTATCGAGCTATATCAAAAAAACCACCGGTTACTGCAACAGGAACAGAAACTGATATCCATCAATAAGAGCCTCGAAATGGAGATCAATGAGCGAAAGATGTCCGAAGAAAAGATCAAGGGACTTAATCTTGAATTGCTTAAAAGTATTGATCGCCTGGAGGCCGCAAACAAGGATTTAGACAGATTTGCATTCATGGCTTCTCATGATCTGCAGGAGCCCTTAAGGAAGATAAGGATGTTCAGTGAACGTCTCTCAGCAGGATATGGCGAGGTACTGGACGAAGATGGTAAAAGGTATATTGAAAGAATTCAGAACTCGGCGCAAAGAATGCAGGTATTGATAAAGGACATACTTACTTTCTCAAAAATATCCAGCGAAAAAAATCTGTTTGTTGAAAGCGATATGAATTCAATTCTGTCTGATGTTTTGATTCAGCTGGAAGAAACCGTAAAAGAAAAACAGGCAAATATTGTAATTGATAAGCTTCCTGTTCTTTTTCTGAATCCCGTTTTAATACAACCACTTTTCTATAATCTGATTAGCAATGCTTTAAAGTATAGCAGAAAAGATGCACAACCGGTGATAAAAATATATTCTGAGTTCAGCCAGGTAAGTGATGAAAATGGAATTAAAAAAGAAGCAGGCAATAATTATTGCAGAATTTTTGTTCAGGACAATGGAATAGGTTTTGATCAAAAATATGCCGAACAGATATTTGCAATGTTCAAACGTTTGCATCACGATTCAGAATACCAGGGAACAGGAATTGGATTGGCACTTTGCAAAAAAATCGTAGAGGAGCACAATGGCTTTATATCTGCACAAAGCAAATTAAACGAGGGGTCTACATTTATTGTTTCACTGCCGTTACATGCAAAACGAAGAAAAATGGAAGAACAAAAATTGACATTGTCGGAATAAAAATGGATAGCTACAGTTAAAATTGAGCGGGTTGATATTGATGGAATTTTAAAGAATTGTAGGACAATAATTTCGTAACTTTAGTTTGAATCTAATTTGCCCCGGATAAACCAGGTAACACTTAAAGGAACCCATAACTTTAAGTTTTAACCAAAGGAGATGTAAAAGTGCTTTTTGCGGGATTAAACTTTAAAACACAGCTATGGTAGAAAATGGGTTAAAAAATGGCATCTCTGCAAAGATATTGGTGATCGATGATGACCGGGATATTTTGACCTTGTTAGGCAAGTTTCTTGTAAAACATGGTTACCAGGTTGAAACTACTATAAGTGGAATGGAGGGACAAAAGCTGGTTGATTCATTTGATCCCGATCTTGTGATGTGCGATTATCGTTTGGATGACATAGATGGGGCAGATTTATTGGCGAAGATTAAAGAAAAGAAGCCTGATTTGCCGGTTATCATTATTACGGGTTATTCAGATCTGCGGACCGCAATAAAGGTGGTTAGAATGGGAGCTTTTGATTACATGACCAAGCCTTTCATCCCTGATGAAATTCTTTTAAACATAAAGCAAGCGCTGGAATATAAGGTAACGCGCTTGCCACACGCTAAGAACAATACAGATACTACCTATTTATTTACAAGCTCATTTCATTCTAAAAACCTTGAGCAACAAATTGGCCTGGTAGCCGCTACGGATTATAGTGTGATCATTTATGGCGAGAGCGGAGTTGGTAAAGAGGGGGTAGCCCGGTTGATACATCAGAAAAGCGGTAGGGCCAGGGGCCCTTTTGTTGCAATGGACTGCGGTGCAATCTCAAAAGATCTTGCCGGTAGCGAATTATTTGGGCATGAAAAGGGTTCATTTACAGGTGCGCAGGGCCAAAAAATGGGGCACTTTGAAATGGCAAACGGCGGTACATTATTTTTAGATGAAATTGCTAATCTGCCATATGAAGTTCAAACCTCGCTACTAAGGGTTTTACAGGAAAGAATGATGCGCAGGATAGGTGGTACCCGCGAGATTGCCACTGATGTTCGCATTATTGTTGCCAGTAATGAAAGATTAAGTGTTGCAATTCACCAGGGGAAATTCCGGGAAGACCTGTACCACCGTCTTAATGAGTTTGATATTGAGATATTGCCTTTAAGAAAACGTAAAGACGATATCATGTTCTTTGCCGATATTTTCCTAAAAGAAATTTGCAAGGAATTGAATAAAAATCTTGACGGCTTTGAACCGGAGGTGCAGGAAGTTCTTATTCACTATCCATGGCCGGGCAACGTTCGCGAACTCAAAAACATTATCAAACGGGCGGCGCTATTGGTAAGCAAAAATAAAGTGAGCATTAAAGCCTTACCATTTGAAATATTAAATTATTCCCGTATAGGATTTGAAAATGATGAAAGCAATCATACGGTTTTGCCTCCTGATATTAAAGGAAGTATCCACGATTTAAATGGAGACGGACAGGCAGGGGCAGCAGCGCCCCAACTTAAAAAGGTCGCACTTGAAGCCGAGTATAAAATGATATTGGATGCTTTAAATAAG
>JAQBNQ010000585.1 GCA_028288545.1 Bacteroidota bacterium | reverse complement strand
CCGTACCCGCAGTATTTACAAAATTAGCGTTGGCGCCATTTGTAAAAGCTGTTGTATTATAAGGCCCTGCTGCAAGTGTTCCCCAATCCTTGTTGGTTCCAGTGGTATTCCAGGTGTTTGTACCACTCCAATAAAGTGTTTGAGCGTTAATACCAAATACCAATAATAGAATTACCAGCGTAAAAATTAATTTTTTCATGGGTCCGGATGTTTTGTTAATGTGTGTAAGGGCAAAAGTGCCTGAAGCGTGTTAAGTGAAGGTTAATGCCGGGTTACGTAACAGGATTTTACATAACCTTAATACGAAAGCCCCCCTTCCCAGAGAGAAACCCCCATAGTTATCTGCAAAAATTTAACATTGCAAAAAAATAAATCTGACATCTTAAAATACCTGATATTGCCAAGTATGAATCCCTCCTAAAACGTATATTGCAATCCCGCCCTGAGTTCATCCTCCTTCCATTTTTGCATTATGTCGGGTTGTTTTAAACGATACGCATAGTGCAACTTAATTGTTAAATTATAAGGAAGACAAAAGAAGTTATAGGCAAAAGTAACGCTGCCTTGTTGCGAACCCCGGAAAGTGCTCCCATTTGTCTCAAAAACACCTGACAAATCGCTTGGGTTAAATTCGTCATATCGAACTGAAAATGCCGAACGCAGCAATTTTGAATAATAGTTCGCCTGAACAAGGTAACCACCGTTTCTGAAATATTTGGTATTGTATAGTGCCAGTTGCCGAGCAAATGGGGAATTGGCAGTTGGAATCATTTTAGACCAATCCATTTCAAACTGTGCAGAAAATCCATGCCACATAAATGCAGCATCCGCGCCGTATGAAAGTTTTTTACCGTCAATAGTCATCACATTACCTGTGTTATAAACACTAACTCCTGTCCCATCGCCCGAAAAAACTGTTTTATCATTGTAACGAATATCTGCACCAATCCGGGCCAGGGGTAAAGCCAAATCGCGTTTATCTATCTCTTCCTTCCTATAATAAGCAGATGAAAGTTCGACCCGACCGAAATATTCGGGCTTACCATTTTTATCGTTTTGCCCAATAAGAATTAGTTCGCCATTACCGCTGCATATTCCGGCCATTATATTAATTCGTTGATGCCAGAAATCTTTAAATACCATTATTCCAACATCACGGCGACTAAAATAAGTTCCGGAAGCAATTGTTGCCCTGCCAAGATAGGGTGAAGGAATTTTGTCCACCAGTGAACTTGGAGAAAACGGTATTTTAAAATATCCGGCTCTTACATTTAAGTAAGGGTTGGCGTAAGTAAGGTTAGCTTCCGTTAATGGCACCAGGGTTTGATCGTTTATGTTACTTGCAAAAGCTATTACATCCGCAAAATTCACCTCCATCTCAAACTTAATCCCTCCCTTTACATAGCCCTTAATATTAAAACGGGCATCATCCAGATCGAATGTATTTTTGCTATAATTTCCTGCCTTTGGATCACCAGAAAATTGTGGGCGATATTGATAAAATCCAACTAAATATCCGCCAAGTTCCAACGAATTAGAACCATTGCTAAAAGTGAATTGAGCAAAACTATTCAATGGAAATAAAATGGCTATTAATGCTAACTGCAAATATATCCTCCTCATGGGTTTGGGATTTTGAATTTGAATAACTCCGACATGTCATCGCTGACAATCAAAAGGTTTCCATCATTGTCAAAGCAAATGCCTTCCGGATTTATAACGGGTAGTTTCCATCTACCCAAAATGGAATAGTCGTCCGGGTTTACTTTTAGTACCTCGTGATCCTCATCGCTTAATAACCACAAAAAATTGTTATAATAAGTAACCGAAGAGAGTTCATGAAACTGTTTTAACTGAAGTTGATTGGTAACCTGCATCTGATCGTTCATTTCAACAATTGTGGCAGGTTTTTCAATAACAGCCACAAATTTCTTTTGGCCGGGTATATAAACAAGACCTTCAAACCCTTTATTACGGGAACCACTATAATTAAGGAAAAGGCTCTTTTTAATCTTAAAATCCGATTCAGTCATTATATCCAACCTCCGTAAACTTTCATCCAGAGCATATATCATATTATCCTTTACGCAAACAGCCTCGTAATCACTACCATCGTATTGGGTTTTCCGTATCACCTTGCCAGTACTATCTGTCTCGGCTAAACATCCACGGTTACTTACAATGTAGTAATGCGAAGGGTCCCTGGCACTTAAACAAATATCCGATGGCTCAGATATGTTTAGACTATGATGGTACCAGGATTTAAGGCTTTGACTTGTTTTGAGACTACACAAGACAAATACAAATACAATGGGTACAATTTTTTTCATTCAGATTGGGTTGCAATTAATTATTGGGCATTCCAGGTGTAGGAGCAGAAAATGTGGTCCAGGTGGTGCCTCCGTCAGGAGTTCTTCCTTCACTTATGTTTGAACTTTGTGGACCAAAAGGATGAACAGTGGACGGTATAAAATTGCCAGCCTGGTCCTTTTTATATATGCCAATAAATTCGCCGCTTTTACTTAAACTGAAATTTGTATGAATCTGGGTGAGTATGGTTGCGGAATCGTCACAGAAAACAACCAAAAAACCTTTACCGGGAATAGATAATTTGTTAATAACAAACTTATCAGGTTTCGTACTATCATCAGTTATATAATAGCTATGAGCGGTAAAATTAACTGCCGAATCGCCCGTGTTATATAATTCAACCCAGTCCGAAGCAATACCATATTCACTAACCTGCGAAGAACCTGATGCCAAAAATTCATTTACAACAACGGCA
>JAQBNQ010000215.1 GCA_028288545.1 Bacteroidota bacterium | reverse complement strand
TCGCCATGGCAAACTGAAGTTTTGTAGCGCCATCATAATAACGGAAAGGCTGCGGCCATTCCGAAGGGTCACCATCCAGCACAACAGGGGTATTTAAGCGCAGGCAATGAATCTCCTGGGCCTCCGCAAAGAAGCCCGTTAAAGTAAAGAACACTAAGATGCAAATACGTATCATTCAGCTAATTTGTTTGCGAAAGTGCTGTATTAAAAGCAAATATCTTAAATAATCTTTTTAAACAGATCTATCCCTTTTCTCCCAACAGCTTAAAAAAGTTTTCGGCGTAGCTATCGCCCACGGGTATCATTTTGTCATCAATTTTAATGCGCTTATTTCTTACACTTTCAATTCTGTTAAGCGGCACAATAAATGAGCGGTGTACCCGCGCAAATTTTGAGGAGGGGAGCTTTCTCAATATATCCTTCATGGGCATATTGGTCAGTATCATTTTTTCCTTTGTAAATATCTTTACATAGTCATCCATGCCTTCAATAAACCTGATGTCGTCCAGGGTTATTTTAAGTATCTGGTACTCCGATTTTACAAAAATAAAGTCTGTGCTCTCTATCCATGGCTTTTCCTTGTAGTTAAGGTACTCCGAGGCCTTATTCACGGCCTTCAAAAAACGGTCGTATTCAAAAGGCTTTAGTAAAAAATCAATGGCGTCAAGGTTAAATCCATCCACCGCATAATTGCTATAGGCCGTGGTAAAAATTACCAACGGCGGCTTAGGCAGCGATTTAAGCAATTGTATTCCTGTTATTTGCGGCATCCTTATGTCAAGAAACATCAGGTCTACTTCCCTTTGTTTTAAAAAGTCGAGCGCAGCAAAGGCGTCGGTAAAACTGCGTTTAAGGTCAAGGGTTGGTGTTTTGGAAATATATTCCTGCAACACCACCAGGGCCAGGGGCTCATCGTCTATTGCCACAGAAGTTATCATGTTACTGGTATTTTGAGTTTTATATTATAAGAATCGGGGGTGTCGTTAATTTCTAAAGTGTGGGTGCCGGGGTATAGCAACTCTAACCTGCGCTGCACATTAGGAATACCAATGCCGGTGGAATGCTTCTCTGTCTCGATATATTTTTTATTCTTCACCGTAAAGGTGATCTCGCGGTCTACCCGCGATAAGTAAATATCAATAAAGGAATTCTCGTGATTGCTAATGCCATATTTAAAAGCGTTCTCAACAAAAGGAAGCAATAGTAAAGGTGCAATAGATGTTGAGGCAATATCTCCTTCCACCTTAAAATTTATTTGCAATGTAGAGGTGCTCCGAAGCTTTTGCATCTCAATATAATTGTTCAGGTAAGTTACTTCCTGTTCAAGCGGCACCCGTGCTCTGCGGGCTTCATCAATTACATAACGCAACAACTGCGAAAGTTTTAGTACCGCAAGTGGGGCCGTATCTGATTTTTGTAATGAAAGGCCGTATATCGTATTCAGCGAGTTGAATAAAAAGTGCGGATTGATCTGCGCATGAAGAAACGCCAGTTCTGTTCGCAACTGGTCGTTTTCAATTTCCTGCGCCCGTTCTTCGGCCTTTTGCCATTGGCCTAAAAATTTGAGACCAAGGCTTATTAGCAATACCAGTAAATACCATGTTAAAGCTTTAACCCATTCCCTAAAAGATATAGGCCGCATAATTGCCGGAACATCGCCAAAAAAGTGCCAGCGGTAAAAGTAAGAGAGTAAAAATATAGCGATAAAGGATGCCACAATAACCCCTAAATACAAGCTGTATTTTTTCTTTACAACAAGCCGGTCAAAAAGAAGGTAGTGGTGTATATAAAAAAACAATATCAGGCAAAAATTAAAACCCAGGGAACCGAGGAAAATATTTTCCGCCATATCGGGTTGTGGGGCGTAATGCTTCAAAAACTGTTCAATGGTATTCTGTTCATCCTGTCTTGGCACCATAAAATATGGCAATGCAACAAACGCAGCCCATAAGGCCAGTTGCAAAAGGACGAGAAATAGTTTGCGGTTTTTTGCCATCGCTCTCCGAAAGTACTACTACTTCAGCTATGGTTTTAACAAATTCGGTAAGCCTTTGTTTTTGGTCGGTAAATGGGGAATGCCGCCTTTTTGGGTAAATTTGAAATCCACTACCACAAAGTATCAAATGAAAAAAAGAGTAGGCCCCTTTTTAGCGATAGTTGCATTAAACCTCTTATCACTACAACTTTTTTCGCAGGATGTTTTTCCAAAAATAGATCCCCAAAACATTACCATAATGCGCGATAGTTTTGGTATTCCACACATTTTTGCCAAAACAGATGCCGAGGTGGGTTATGGACTTAGCTGGGCTAATGCCGAGGATGCTTTTTCCGAAACGCAAAACCTGGTTTATGTGGGCAAAGGATACATGGGTAGAACGGATGGCATTGAAGGAGCTAAGGCCGATTTTTTTGTTCACGCTATTGCGGCCCGGCAATTGGTAGATGAGCACTACGAAAAAGATCTCTCACCCGAATTTAAAAAGTACCTGGATGGCTTTGTGCAGGGCCTTAATGCCTATGCCGCCGCCCATCCCGATCAGGTTAAAACCAAACAGGCGTTTCCGGCTACCTCAAAAGATATTTTGAGCGCTTATGTTGTTATCATGTCGTTTTTATCCAACGCACAAGATGCTGTGGGCGATGCCATTGATGGCAAGTACGATACTGTAAATCTGCATTTTCCCGAACCTAAGCATATGACGGTAGGCTCCAATGCTTTTGCTTTAAATGGTACAAAAACCATTGATGGAAAAACATACCTGTGTATTAACCCGCATATGGCTATGGAAGGGGCTCTTTCTTTTTACGAAGCTCAATTGCACAGCGATGAAGGACTGGATATTGAAGGAGCATTGTTTCAGGGAACCAGTTCGGTAAACATGGGGGTGAACGAAAATTTAGGATGGGGCATGACCTGGAATTTTTTCGACCGCCTGGATGTATACAAGTTGCAAATGCACCCCACAAAAAAACTTTACTACCAATATGATGGTCAATATTATAAGCTTGAAAAACGCCCGATGTGGCTAAAGGTGGGCCTCGGAAAAAAACATAAGCTGGTATTACCGGTTAAAAAAACAACCTATTGGAGTAAGTACGGCTGCACCATTAAAAGCGATAAGGGAAATCATTTTTATTCCCTGCGCTTTCCGGCTAACCAGGGTATCCGTTCTACCGAGCAGGTTTACCGGATGAACAAGGCCCGTAACATGAATGAGTTTTGGGATGCTTTAAGGATACATGCTATTGTGCTCTTTAATGTGATATACGCCGATAAGGAAAACAACATTTTTTACCTGGAGCACGGCACTTTGCCTGAACGTGATAATTCATTTGACTATAAAGGCTTGGTGCCTGGTAATACTTCCAAAACACTTTGGACAAAACTTGTTCCTTTAGATAGTATGCCATACAACTTAAACCCATCCTGCGGTTATGTGTTCAATACAAATAATTCTCCTTTTCATTCATCGGGCGCAGAGTGTGTTGGCTATTGCGCTTATCCTAAAAATATTGTTGATGATCTGCCGGGCGATAATAACCGTGCTAACCGTTTCAGCGAGATGATAAGTGCAAAAGATAAATTCAGCATGGAAGATCTGCGGAAGTTGAAATTTGACGTTTCGCTTTCTCACAATGGCGGCTTTGGCCGCTCCATCGAAGGTCTGTTTGCTTTAGATGAAAAGAAATATCCCGACCTTAAAGAAGCTCTTACCATACTTAAAACCTGGAACCGCACTGCCGAAATACACGAATATGCACCCACAATTTTAGGCATGGTTATCCGCGATATTTTTACCCGCCGGGGATATGATGACAATCCTTTTGTTTCGGGCTTTGATGTTAAGGAGGATGAGTGGGTTAGCGTTTTGCGTAAATCCTGCGACACTCTAAAGGCTCATTTTGGAACTGTAAAGGTAGAATGGGGGAATGTGCAACGAAACATTCGTGGCGATAAGAATTTGCCTTTACGCGGTTTTCCGGATGTGCTTAGCCCGTTTTATCCCGTGCAGGTGCCGGGAACTTTTACATTTAAACCCGAGTATGGTGATACCTATACTATGTTCGCTTCTTTCGGCAAAAATGGTTTGGAAAACTTACAGGCGCTTCAGCCTTTGGGAAATTCTTTAGACCCCAAAAG
>JAQBNQ010000568.1 GCA_028288545.1 Bacteroidota bacterium | reverse complement strand
TTCAGGTCGGCTGTGCGAATGAATTTATGGGTGGAATCTTTGCCTGTTTCAATAGCTGCGGAGGAAGAAATTAATGGTGCAGAAGAAGAATCTGCGACTTCGTGGTTTTTTTGAGTGGACCTTGAAGCCGGGATATCAACTTCTTCAGTTTGACTCGTCTTGGAGGTTGAATAGGCCTCTTTGTGGAACTCCTTTTGGTTACATCCAAATAATAGAATAATAGCTAAGCCTGCAGAAAGCGTAACTTTTGCTGTTGGTTGCATAGTTGTGTCGTTTGGTGGAGTAGAATTCTAGTGCAAGGCGTTATTAAAAATTTATTTTCTTATCATCATAAATCATAAAAATCATAATTAATCAGCGTTCTATTTTATTTAGATGCAGGTTTTGAAATTTTCCATAAACGGGTACTTTTGCGCCATGAGTTTAAAAACAGTAGAGCAATTCAATTTTGCAGGAAAAAGGGCATTGATCAGAGTTGATTTTAATGTGCCATTGGATAAGCAGTTTAATATTACTGATGATAGCCGCATCCAGGGAGCCTTGCCCACTATCAACAAAATTTTAAAGGACGGCGGTAGCGTTGTATTAATGAGTCACCTGGGAAGACCCTTAAAGAAATTGAAGGATGATGGATCGGTTGATTACAACAAGCACTCGCTGCGCCATGTGGTAAAGCGGACTTCGGAGCTTTTGGGCAAAGAGGTAAAGTTTGCCGATGACTGTATTGGCGCAGGAGCTTTCCAAATGTCCTTATCGCTTAAAGCAGGGGAGGTGTTGTTACTTGAAAATCTACGCTTTTATAAAGAAGAGGAAAAAGGTGATGCTGCTTTTGCCGAGAAGCTATCAAAGCATGGAAACGTTTATGTGAATGATGCATTTGGAACCGCTCACAGGGCTCATGCCTCAACAACGATTGTTGCAAACTATTATAGCGAAGCCAATAAAATGTTTGGTTACCTGATGGCCAACGAGGTGGCCAGTGCTGAAAAAGTATTAAAGAGCAACGATAAACCCTTTACCGCCATATTAGGAGGCGCAAAAGTTTCTGACAAAATTCTGATCATTGAAAATCTTTTGAACAAAGCCAACAACATTATTATTGGTGGAGGAATGGCCTATACCTTTTTTAAAGCGCTTGGTGGAAAAATCGGGAACTCCTTGGTGGAAGAGGATAAACTTGGTTTAGCGCTTGAGTTAATTGAAAAGGCGCAGGAAAAAGGAGTACAATTATTACTACCAATCGACAGCATCATTGCTGATAAGTTTGATGCCGCAGCGAACACGCACAGTTCAGACTCGAATAATATACCCGATGGATGGATGGGGCTTGATATAGGTAATAGTGCGATTTACGATTTTACCCAGGTGATCATGTCCTCTAAAATAATTTTGTGGAACGGCCCCATGGGAGTTTTTGAAATGGATAAATTTCAACAGGGAACCAAAGCTATTGCCGAAGCAGTGGCTAATGTTACTAAGAATGGTGCTTTTAGTTTAGTTGGTGGGGGCGACTCTGTAGCTGCCGTACATAAATTTAACCTGGCTGATAAGGTTAGTTATGTTTCAACCGGTGGAGGCGCTATGCTGGAATATTTTGAGGGAAAGGAGTTGCCGGGAATAAAGGCTATTACGGGATAAGTCATATCTCTTTATAGTTTCTGAACTCCCAAAGATGTAACCCGGTTTTTTTTCTAAACCAGTTAATGAGTTGGATGCGCAATGAGACTTTTTTCATTCGTTTAGGGTCGAAAATAAATTTCCAGTTTGCGTTTGCAATTCTATCCTTCATTACCGCGGGATGAGTTCCTTTAAAGGGGCTTAAAGTATCTACATCGGTATAATCGTATTCAATTACTGCCTGGTGTTTTTCATTTACCCAATCATCCGGGTGCCACAGTTTATCAAATTCAATTCTTTTTTGTTTCTGAATGCGTGGATCTTTAACCCAACCGTAATGATAAATGGTAGCATCAACGTATTTTACGTTCAGCTTTTTACCGAACTTGCGAAAACTCATAGCATCGCTCCACGACCTTACGTTCTTATCATTTCGAATTATACGCACCTCCTTTTTTATCCATTTATGCGAATCAGCCAGGTAATTATAATGACCGTAAAAGTTAATGTGGTTAAATACTAACCCTTCTACGCTTTTATCAGGCAGGTATAATTCCATGGCAGCTTTTATTTTCGCCATATCGTTTTCGTGGAATACTTCGTCGGCTTGCATATAAAAGGCCCAGTCGCTATCGGGCGAAATGGCATCCAAAGCTTTATTTGTTTCAACTGCTAAAACCCTACCCCCTTCGCGTAACGAATCATCCCACACAGTTTCAAGGATCTTTACCTTAGGTGAATTAATAGAGCGAATCAGGCCCAGCGTATCGTCATCCGATTTTCCCACCGCCACTATCACCTCATCGCACAAAGGCAGTATCGATTTGATGCCCTCCACCACAGGGTAATCAAACTTAACTCCATTGCGAACAAATGTAAAACCGGAAACGTTCATTGATTAGTATTCAGTATTTAGTAATTAGATAATGAGCCGAAAAGAAAACTGATCCAACCATTACTCCAATACGTACCACTTGCTTTTCGCTTAAAACCAAGTAATCCCGTTTTTGGCCTTACCTCAATTCTTTTGATGCGAAATAAATCTTCTTTCCAATCATCGGGCCCCAAAATGGTGGTAATGCCATATTTAAACCCGGATTGTTTTACCAGTTGCACTGTATCATCATTATAAGCGCCATATGGATATGAAAAAGTGATTGGTTTCTTACCGCTCATCATTTCAACATCAACCATGCTTCCCATTATTTCCTTCTCTTGCGTTGCTTTGTCAGCTCTTTTTAAATCAACATGGTGTTGAGTATGGCAACCAAACTCAATACCGTAAGCGCTCATTTCGCGTATCTGCGCAATGTTTATCAGGTTTACTGTTGGTTCGCCTTCTGCTTTGCTCCAATCGTTTTGTTTACATGCGGTAACCAAAAAAACAACGGCAATAAAACCAAACTCTTTAAGTATGGGAAACAGGATGGTGTAATTATCTACATAGCCATCATCAAAGGTCAGTATTATCTTTTTGTTCAGATCAATATTGCTCTGTGCATTCAGGTCGTTGAAGGTAATTGTTTGATAGCCGCTGTCCTTTAGCCATTGCATTTGTTTCCTAAAATCCTTTTCCCATACATGCAGTTTATGCTTCCCTATCACACAGGACTCATTGACCAGACGATGATAAAGCAGAACAGGAAGTTGATAGGTGGATGACATCTTTTTATTTTTTGTCGGTGCCGTGGTCGGCGTCCACGCCAACCACTGAATGTACCACCACATATTTTCGGGCTTCAAATTTCTTTGTCCTATTCATAAACGTAAAAGTATAGCCCGGCCAAAGAGAAACATTTTTACCGTTTTTATCCTGGTACCAGCTATGGCAGCCACCGGTTTGCCAAACAGTTTTGCTCAGCTTTTTCTGTAAATCGCGATTGTATTCAACCTCCACTTCCTTCTTTACATCGACAGATTGCAGCTTATCTCTTTTCATTTGGCCAATACAATCCATAATATAATTCACCTGCGCCTCAATCATCAATATCATTGAACTATGGCCCAGGCCTGTATTAGGACCAACCACCAAAAATAAATTCGGAAATCCGGCAACGCTAATGCCCAGGTAGGCCTCAGCACCATCTTTCCAGGCGTCGTTCAGGTCAAGGCCGTTCTTTCCTTTTATATCAAAAACAAC
>JAQBNQ010000566.1 GCA_028288545.1 Bacteroidota bacterium | reverse complement strand
ATTGTTTTTTTAGTGCCGCTGATTTGTCTGCCGCCGGCTTCAAGTGGTTCGCTGCTAACGATCAAGCCTTTTTTTGCAAGTTCGGTGTGCCAGATGAACCATTTTTGCATTTGAGCCTGCATTGCTTCGGGTGAAAGTTTTGGATCCATCCCACCGCGGTATAGGAACATAAATTTTTCCATAAGTTTTGTATTTAAAGTTTAGTGAATGATATGCTTATAACGAACTAAAAATACGAATCAGGACAGGGATGGCGAAATATTTATTTGTCCCCCTAATTAGAAGCCCATCTCTTGTTTTACCTCCGCAATTGCAGTGAGCAAGGCATCAATATCTTCGGGAAACAAATGACCGATATTACCAATACGAAAACAAGAAGCTTTTGTCAGTTTTCCGGGATAAATTATAAAATCCCGGTTGTTTAATTTTTCGTAGAAGACTTTAAAATCGAAGGCAGGGTTTTCAGGATAATAATAGGTGCTGATAATATATCCTTGTTTATCGGAAGGAAGATATTCTTTAAAGCCCAGGTTTCTCATCCCGGTTCGAAGCGCTTCAAAGTTTTTGCGATAACGGGTTGCCCTGGCATTTACTCCGCCTTCTTGCTTTAACTCAGCGAGCGCCTGGTGAAAGGCCGCCAAAACGTGAGTAGGAGGTGTAAAGCGAAATTGTCCGCCGTTTTCAAGTCCCTGCCATTGGGCAAAGAGGTCCAACGATAAAGTGCGTGATTGGTTCTCACATTTTTTAAGACTGTCCTTTTTAGCCAGGATAAAAGAAAATCCGGGAACACCCTCGATACATTTATTGGATGAAGAGACCAGGAAATCAATATTGCATTTTTTAAAGTCAACAGGGACTGCACCAAAGGTGCTCATGGCGTCTACTATAAACACGCAACTGTATTTTTTTGCCAATTTGCCGAAGGGTTCCAATGAATTTATAATACCACTGGTGGTTTCGCCATGTATCATGGCGATGTGAGTAAATCCTCCTTTTTTTAATTCCTCTTCAACTGACTCTTCATCCGGCCATTGATCTTCATCAAATATAAGAGAGGAAGTGCCGATGGAATGTATCCAAACCATCCGGGCTATCCTTTCGCCATAGGCGCCATTGATAAGCAACAACAACCTGCCATCTTTTGGTATGGCGCAACTAATTACTGATTCAACGCCAAAAGTTCCGGAGCCTTGCATTAACACGGCTTCATAACCTTCCTGCTGTTTTAAGCCGGCCAACTCTAGTAACTGTTCCCGTATTTCTTTAACGATATTGATGAACTTTATATCGCGTGAGCCATAATCGTTAAGCATTGCCTGCTTAACGGTAAGGCTGGTGGTAAGAGGCCCTGGAGTAAACAATAATTTATCCTTTGCAGTGTTTGTTGTTGCGCTATTCATGATGTTGGTTTGGAGGCATGAAAATAATAAAAGTGTTATGGTTGCCAGATAATGTAATTATAGGAGCCCCTATAAAATCCGAAAACCCCTGTCTTGCAACAGAGGTCTCACTTTTCCGCTTCCATTGTACCAGGAAGCATGATGCAAATATCAGGCTGCGGTGTTAAGGCAAAATGAAGCTATAATGAAGTTTGACTGCTACTCTAATCGCAATGGTAGCCCCGTACACGATAGCTATTAACCCTGATGTTGAAGTCCGATTCGTTCATGTCTTCTTTACAAACCGAGATAGAGTTTTCCTTATCGCCTTTGTAGCATTCGTAGCAGGTTTGCCTGGTCAGGTATAGTAAAACGATCACGATAAAAATGATCCCGATAAAGAGTATGGTTTGCTTGCGGGGTGGCATATCCGGACTCTTCTTGTCCGTTACTTCCGGAAAGTGCCTTTTTTTACTAAGATCCGGATATTTGTATCCCATAGAATGTTGGCTAAATATAATTACTTCATGGGTAAAGCAAAATTACTAAACCGGCCTTAATGGCCAAATCAGGATATAAATTCGTTTACACTCCATGCTTCAGGTTTGTCGCCAAAAAGCTTTTTTACTTCTTCCCAGGTGGAATTGAACAAGATGGAATTACGGTAAACTTCCAGTGCATCTTCGTTCACCCATTTGCTGTAGGTAAAAAAACTGTTGGGGTTATTTAAATCCCGTAACAGTTGAACGCCCGCACAGCCTTCAAAAGAGGCAATGAGCGCCTTACGCGATTCGAAGGCAGTAATAAAAGCAGGAACGGCATCAGCCCTGAAGGTCATTTTTACGATTCTGATTAGCATAGTCAAATATAAGTGCAGAAATTAGCGAATGAAATTAATTAGCGAATTAGCGAATTGGAAATCCAACCCGCTTGTGCAAATTCAAATACCATAAATATTTTTGGACTAACTTGCATTTAACCTTGAAGTACAACGATACTATTAATTTTATTTCGAAACTGGGGCCGGGGAAAATTGCAAATGTTTCTTCGGTGCTTTCGTCGTTTTACTTTGCGCGTTGGATGAAGAAACCCATACAGTGGGGAGTACCATTTAATGTTTCGATTGAGCCTACTACCAGTTGCAATCTTGGCTGCCCGGAGTGCCCCAGCGGACTTAAATCTTTTACCCGGCCAACCGGCAACCTTGAATACGACTTTTACAAGAAAACGATTGATGAGATCGGCGATAAACTGATATACCTGTATTTCTATTTCCAAGGAGAGCCTTATATGCATCCACGCTTTACTGACCTGGTTAAGTACGCTTCTCAAAAAAGGATATATACGGTAACCTCCACCAATGCTCATTTTTTAACTGAGAGAAAGGCCCGCGAGACTGTGGAGTCGGGTTTAGATAGAATCATTATTTCAATTGATGGAACCACGCAGGATACCTATGAACAGTATAGGGTAGGAGGAAGGCTGGAGAAAGTAATTGAAGGAACCCGTCAACTTGTTAAGGCAAGAGAAGAGTTGAAATCAAAAACACCCTACATAATTTTTCAATTTCTGGTGGTAAAACCTAACCAACATCAAATAGATGATGTGAAGAAGCTGGCAGAAGAACTTGGCGTTGATGAAGTGAAATTAAAAACTGCCCAGGTAAATGATTTTGAAAATGGAAATGAACTGATTCCAACCATTGAAAAATATTCGCGGTATAAAAAAAGAGAAGATGGAAGGTATATTATCAAAAATGAGTTGATGAACCATTGCTGGAAACTATGGCACAGTTGTGTAATTACCTGGGATGGACGAATTGTGCCATGCTGTTTTGATAAGGACGCCCAGCATCAGCTTGGCGATTTGAATAGCAAAAGGTTTTCGGAGATATGGCAGAGCGACTTGTATCGTTCATTCCGTTCACGTATCCTTAAAAGCCGAAAGGAAATTGATATCTGTACCAATTGCAGCGAAGGAACACATGTTTGGCACTAGAATTTTGAAACAAAACCCATTTAAAATATGCATATCACCTATTTATTAAAGAAAATAGAAGGCTACAGAAAGAGAGGCGTTAAAAAGCTTGATCTCTCGCACATGGAACTGTCGCAAATACCAAAAGAAGTAAATGAGTTATCAGAACTTGAGGAACTGATTCTGTTTAATAATAAAATAACGAAAATTGAGCATATTGATAAGCTGAAGAAGCTTAAAAAGGTGAGCTTTCGTGAGAATGCGATATCGAAAATTGAGATGTTAGATTCTTTTCCGGATTTAACGAAGATAGATTTGAGTAATAATCAAATTACAACCATTGAAAATATTGAAGGCCTCCAGCACCTGGTGGATATTGATTTTACGGGTAACCGGATTAAGCGCATTGAAAAACTTGACAATTTACCTGCACTGAAAAAGCTGAATTTCCATCGAAATGAAATTACCCGAATGGAAGCCTTGGGTAATAATAAAAACCTGGTGGAGTTGGTTTTATCACGGAATAAAATTTCTAAAATTGAAACCCGCGGATTGCCTGCTGGAATTAAAAAGCTGAATATATATCATAATGCTATCGGCAAGATTGAGAACCTGGAAACTTTAAAGAAGCTAACCGAGTTGGTTTTATCATTCAATAAAATTCAAAAAATTGAAAACATTGGCCACTTAAAGGGCCTTAAATTATTGGATCTATCAAGTAACGAGTTGACTGAAGTTGAGGGCTTAGGTCCCCTGGTGAATCTTGAGACACTGAAGTTGGAAGACAATAAATTACCGAAGATTGAAAACATTGATTGTACAGGTATTAAATACCTATTCCTATCGGGCAACCTGATAAAACGCATTGAGGGACTTGAAAGACTTAAAAACCTGAGAAGTTTGTATTTGAGCAATAACCAGATTACCAAAATTGAAAACCTGGAACATCAACCGGATTTGGCTTTTCTTGAACTTAAGCATAACAAGATATCGAAAATAGAGGGCATTAACCATCTTAAAAATCTATGGACAATATACCTTGGCGGGAACGCAGCTCAACAATTTGAGGCACCTAAAAATATGGGAAAGGAGTTTGAGATAGACATGGGAAGATGGCACAGGGATTGGCCCCTGGGCGAAGTACCTAAGGGCTGGCCCGCTTAAACTTAAACTGTCATGATCTCTTTTTCCTTCACTTCAAGATGTTTCTCAATTTTGCCGGAAAAATCGTTGGTGATGTTCTGGATATCCGTTTCGCACTTTTTAGCTGCGTCTTCAGGTAATCCGTCCTTTTGAAGTTTCTTGGTTTTTTCGTTGGCGTCTTTCCTTACAGTGCGGATAGAGATGCGACAATTTTCGGCCTGATGCTTTGCTTGTTTAACCAGGTCCTTTCTTCTTTCCTCGGTAAGTGCAGGAATATTAAGGCGGATGACCTTTCCATCGTTTTGAGGAGTGATACCAATGTTGGCAGCCATAATCGCTTTTTCAATAGCAGGAACCAATGTTGCATCCCAGGGCTGAATACTTAAAGTACGCGCATCGGGTGTTGAAATATTGCCAACCTGGAAAATCGGTGTTCTTGCTCCGTAGGCATCTACCTCAATACCATCCAACATCCCGGTGTTTGCCCTGCCGGCGCGGATCTTTGAAAGTTCAAATTCAAAATGCTCAAGCGCCTTACCCATTAGTGATTTGGTTTCGCTGAGAAGTGTTTTTACATCGTCCTCTATCATGTTCTTTAATTTGGTATTATAATAAGTGCATTAAGCGCTTTAAATTCCTGTGTCCGTAACAATAGTACCAATCTTTTCGCCGTTTAGTACTCTTTTAAGATTACCGCTTTTATTCATATCAAACACAATTATGGGCAAATGGTTTTCCTGGCAAAGTGTAAAGGCCGTTAGGTCCATTACGTTTAGTTTCTTTTCCAGTGCTTCGCTGTATTTTATATTGCTATACTTTTTTGCTCCCGGATTTTTTTCGGGGTCAGAATCATAAATCCCATCCACCCGGGTACCTTTTAAGATCACATCTGCTTCAATTTCGGTTGCACGTAAAGCTGCTGCCGTATCGGTGGTAAAGTAAGGATTGCCTGTTCCTGCACCAAAAATAACCACCCTGTTTTTTTCGAGATGGCGGACAGCGCGGAGTTTAATAAAAGGCTCGGCTACTTCTTACATTTCAATGGCACTAAGCAAACGGCTATGAACGCCTATTTTTTCGAGACCGCTTTGCAGGGCCATACTGTTTATAACCGTTGCCAGCATTCCCATGTAATCGCCCTGCACACGGTCAATACCATTTGCTGTAGCCTGGATACCGCGGAAGATATTTCCTCCGCCAATTACCACCGCAACCTGTACCCCCGTTTCAATAGCTTCTTTAATTTCACCCGCATATTCCATTACACGATCGGCATCGATACCGAACTGCTTATTGCCCATTAAAGATTCGCCGCTTAGTTTTAGGAGTACCCGCTTGTATTGCATAACGTGGCGAAGTTAAAAAAATGTTCGAACTGAAATTCAATAGATTGTACAAATGGCCAATAATAAAAAAAGCGGCCCGTTTCCGGACCGCTTTTGCAGCAACACCAAACTATTTTATTTTAATGAACTTTTTGCGGTATTGACCATTATCGGTTTGAAGGTTTAATACGTAAGTGCCGGCACTTAAGCCAGAAATATTGAGCGCAGAATGCATGGCGTTTACTTCGAAACCTGACAATACGGTTTCGCCCAATATATTGGCGATACTTATGGTCCTGATAGTTGAACTGCTGTTTACCGTTAATTGATCGTAGGCGGGATTCGGGAATATTTTGACGAATGCATCATCATTTCCCGCTTCGCTGATAGCGGTGGCAAAATAGGAAATGTGAGCACTATCGTTCCCGGCGTTAAATGCCAGATGATTTCCCGCGGAATCTATAACTGTTAGATTATTGATGAAACATTTCATGGTGTAATACAACAGGTCCTTGCCATTAATATTTCCGGCCGTTATCTTCATGTCAACCGTGGCGATATCGCCATATCCGGTGCGATTGGCGTGGTCTACGCGGGTGACAGCCGCTTGGAGTTTTCCGGTGGTGCCAAAATTCTTATTGATAGCCATGTGATCACCCGCATTACACAACCAGGAATTACCAAAGGTTATGTTAACGGAGTTCGTATCAACAACCAGTTCATCGTAATTAAAGGTAAAGGCCAGTCCATAAACATTGCTGGCAATATTGTTTGAATCGCCTAACGAAAGCGTTACAACTACAAGTTGACTATCCACCAGCGTATCAGGTAACATGGTAATTTTAAGCTGCGGGATCCCGCTTCTCCATTCATCCATCCCACCACTGCGGGTATGGGTCAACGAATAATTTTGAATGATAGCCAGGGTATCTGTTGCCTCTACTTCTCCACTGCCATTGCAATCAATGTGTTTATAATTAGCGCCATTCAGTTGAGTCAAAGTCCAGTCATGACAATACTGTCCTATCCAGTTATTTGTTGGATTTAAACGGAAAGAGCCGGTATCTCCATAGGCGATTCCAATAGGTAAAAGGTCGTTGTTATCTACAATACCGTCGTAGTTCGCATCACCCGGCCAAACGGAATCAAAAACGCAGCCAGTAACAACAACTGAATCTGTTATTGAACATGAATTTGCATCGGTGAGTGTAAACCAGTAAGTATCGCAATGGTTTACTATACCCAAACTGGTATCCTGCCAGGTAATATTAACAGGAGGAGCGCCACCGGTTATGTTGATCACAATTGTATCCTCCTGTCCAAAATGTAATGGACCCTGAGTAACAACGGTAGTATATGTAATTGCTGCCGGTTCTGTGACGATACTGCTAGCAGTAATGGAGCAACCATTAAAATCGGTTATAGTAACGACATAGCTTCCCGCCGCAAGATTGGTATCGCAAGGTAAGAATGCATTGTTAGGTGCCCACACATAGGTATATGGAAATTGACCACCACTAACATAAAAGCATACCGAACCGTTGTTTGCACCGTAACAGCTTACATTGGTTACTGATATTGAGTCTGTCAGTTGTGCGGGTTCGAAAACCAGCGCAGAATCTAAAGTCAGGCACCCATTTAAATCTGTAATATCCACATAGTATTTGCCTGCAGTTAAACTAGTAGCACATGGCCCTACCGAAAAATTACTCCATAAAAGAGCATAAGGTGAAGTACCACCTATGGGATATCCACATATAGATGCCGTTTGACCGCCAAAGCACAATTCATTAGTTGCAATTAGCGAGTCGCTAAGAGGGGACGGCTGAATAACAGTATCTGTTACATAAGCCATACAGCCGTGTGAATCTCTTTCAACAAATGCATAACTTCCAGCCCCAAGGCCTTCAAACACAGGCGTAGGTTGCCAGGTAATTCCATTTACCGAATACTGGTATGGAGGAATTCCACCGATTAAATTTACGGTTATTGTATCGTTTAGATCACCATAGCATTTTAGTCCCGTTTCGCTTACGATACTTCCGGTTAAAGTATAGCTATCGGTCAATATTACCGTATCGCGGTGGTAACATCCTCCATTATCTGTTACATCCACCTCATACCATTGAGGGCTTAATCCGGTAAAGACATAAGAACTTTGCGGGGTACCTCCGTTAATTGAATAGGAAAGGGGCGGTGTTCCACCGGATGCATTTACTATAATTTGCCCATCAAAAACACCTGAGCAACTGGGATTAACAATAGAATCTGTTTGTGTGATGGCCGGCGTTGCTGAAATAGTAAAATCTATTGGCAGCTTGCATCCATTCGCATCCTTCACGGTGTCAACATAACTGCCAACACATAAATTGCTGCAGCCCAGAGCTGTACATATTACAATATTATTATACCATAAGCTATATAAATACGGCGCAACACCACCGCTTACCGCTAAACTTACCTGGCCATTGCATTGGCCGCAGGTACCGGGTTGAGACGTAAAACTACCGGTAACCTGGGTGGGTTGTCCCACCACACCGGTATTACTTGCGCCACAACCCATAGCGTCGGTTATGGTAATTGTGTATGAACCGGCTGCCAGATTATTTAAACAGGCAGTTGTGAGGTTGCCTGTCCATTGATAGGCGTAGGGCAATGTTCCGCCCGTAGCAGTAGCGCATAATGATCCGGTACTATCGCCAAAGCAAGTGGTGTTAGTGGTATTAAAATGAATGGCAGGACCTCTGACTCCCACTATCATAGTATCAACGGATTGAGCACCGGTATTGTCGGTCACGGTAACTGCAAATGTTGTTGTAGACGTTGGTGTTGCCAAAGGATTTGCTAAAGAAGGATCGTTTAATCCGGTAGAAGGAGCCCATTGATAGGTGTAAGGAGGGGTACCACCTGCTGCTGTTGGATTAGCTCCCAATTGGACTGAAGCACCAGCGCAGATGATAGTACTGTTACCTGCATTTGCAATAACCGTTGATGCCTGGCAACCATTTAGATTTCCGCTGGTACAAAGTGGTACTGAATGTATGTTTGGAAGGGTGGTGCCACTAACGCGTCCATAATTGGGCAAACAGGTAATTCCTGTTCCAGTAAAAGAAAAATTTACCATTCCATTTAGTTGTGGCAGACAATGCAAATCGGGGTTGCCATCAATTCT
>JAQBNQ010000550.1 GCA_028288545.1 Bacteroidota bacterium | reverse complement strand
AACTGATACTGCAAGGTGGCCATTTGATACAGGTAAAATACCGATTTATCCATGGCATATAATTTCTCATAATCAGCAAGCGATTCTTTTACTAATCCAAGATTTTGCTTTGAAACTGCAACCAGTTCAAGCATATCCTTTCTTTTAGGTTGTTCTTTCAGTATCGACTCGCCAATTAAATAGGCCTGGGCAAATCTTTCTCCGGCAAAGTATATCAATGCAAGCGAGTCATTCAAATCGGTTCTTTCGGGCTTTATAGCCAGCATGGTATAAAGGGCAACCGTTGCAGCTTGTAAATCGTAATTTTTCAAAGCGGCTTTATAAAACCTTGTTTGAACTTCAAAAGGATCTGATGAAGCAGGGGTTTGAGCCATTAGCGTTGTACCAAAGGCAGTAGCGACCAGCACAGTAAAAATGAATTTTTTCATGTCGTTTTTATTTTTAGAGCCGTAAATGTATAAGAATTTTACTGATGGGAGAATGTTGGAATAAATTTGCCCATTTCCAGCTTGGTTTTTAATGCACTTTCCCTTGCTGCAGCAGCAAAATCCTCTCCCGTAGAAGCGAAAATTATATTGCGGGCCGAGTTGATGATGAGGCCACATTGATCATTTAAGCCGTTTTCACAAATTTTATCCATATCGCCTCCCTGTGCTCCAATACCAGGTACCAGGTAAAAATAATCGGGGGCAATGCTTCTTATATTTTTAAATTCTTCGGGGTGTGTTGCGCCAACTACAAACATCAATTGATTGGGGGAGCCCCATTGTTGTGCTTTGGTTATAACCTGCTCGTAGAGTTTGCCATTACCGGTTTCTAAAAATTGGAAATCGTTGCTGCCTTTGTTAGAGGTTAGGCCCAAAAGTATCACCCACTTGTCCTTGTATTCAAGAAAAGGTTTTACGGAATCCTCGCCCATGTACGGGGCTACCGTAACCGAATCAAAATCCATTTGTTCGAAAAAGGCCTTAGCGTACATTTTTGATGTGTTGCCAATATCTCCCCGCTTTGCATCGGCAATGGTAAAAACCTCGCCCTTAAACTTGCCGAGGTACTCCATGGTTTTATGAAGACTTTCCCATCCCTTTAGTCCCATACTTTCGTAAAAAGCCAGATTGGGTTTATATCCCATGGCAATATCAATGGTAGCATCAATAATGGCCTTGTTGAATTCGAAAACGGGATCGGGATATTTGAGAAGGTGCTTTGGAATGAGGTCAATGTGTGTGTCAAGCCCAACACACAGGAAACTTTTCTTTTTTACAATTAGTTGGTATAATTCTTTTTTATTCATCAACGGGTTTAACCAGGTTAATCGCTACAACTCCTTTTATTTCGGGTACCGAACGTTTTACTGCCTCTTCAATTCCGGCCTTCATGGTCATAAAACTTTGCGGACAGGTGCTACAAGCGCCCATCAGTCTAAGCCTTACTATCATGTCATCGGTAATTTCCACTACTTCCACATTGCCACCATCGTCATTTAAATAAGGACGCATGGTGTCAAGCGAGGCTTCCACTCTTTGCAGTAATTCTTTTGAATCTGTAACTATCATGATAATACCTGGTCCTTTTTTTGCGCCTCTAAGGTAGCGTTTTTAATGGCAACCTGTTGAGCAACATTTGCAGCCAATTCGTCAAAGGCATTTGCTATGATGCTATTCTCACGTCCATAAAGACTTGCCGGCTTACCAATATCTCCACCTTCGCGAATTCCCTGTACTATAGGAATTTGCCCTAGCAGGGGCAACTCATATTCGTCCGCCATCTTTTTGCCGCCATCTTTTCCAAAAATGTAATACCTGTTTTCGGGTAACTCTATGGGAGTAAAATAAGCCATGTTCTCAACTATGCCCAACACCGGAACATTCATTGTATCCAGCCTGAACATTGCCAAAGCTTTACGGGCATCAGCCAGGGCCACTTCCTGTGGCGTGGTAACAATTACTACTCCAGTTACATTTACAGTCTGTGCTATGGTTATATGTACATCACCTGTGCCCGGAGGCATATCTACAATCAGGTAGTCGAGTTTACCCCAAATGCAGTCTGTTACAAATTGGCGTAATGCCGAGGTTACCATGGGGCCACGCCAAACAATGGCCTGGCGCTCATCCACTAATAAACCAATGGACAAAATCTTTATTCCTTCTGCCTCCAAAGGTACCATGTAGTGCTTATCTTTTATCAGTCTTATTTCGGGCTTTTTTCCTCTTACGCCCAGCATAGTTGGTACAGATGGCCCATAAATGTCAGCATCAATTAATCCAACGCTGGCACCCATTTTTGCAAGGCTAACCGCCAGGTTTACTGCAACCGTTGATTTGCCAACCCCGCCCTTTCCGGAAGCAACACAAATAATGTTCTTTACACTGGGTAGAATATTGATGCCGGTATTGCGGTTAGAAGTAACATTTGAATCAATATCCACTTCCACCTGCATATCCTTATTAATGTATTGGTGAATAGCATCCACGCAATCTTTACGAATCTTCTCTTTAAGCGGACAAGCCGGAGTGGTAAGGGTAAGTTTGAACTTTACTTTATCATCACTAACCTCAATATTACTGATCATGTTAAGGGTTACCAGATCTTTATGAATATCCGGGTCATCGACATGTCGTAAGGCATTCAAAATATCTTCCTGCGTGTATTTCATCTGTTCTTAAATATTACGGTGCGAAATTGCTCAAATGTTGTCTCATCCCCAAACCGTATTAGTTTCTCCTTTTAGAAACGAAAGGGATGGGGGTAAAAAACAAAAAGCCCATTCCAATAAACGGAATGAGCCTGTTATATGTTTAAAGAAGAGATTATCCTTCTTCAGCTATTCTTAAAGTCTGGATATAAGCAGCCTTCAAAACGGTAGTTCTTTTTCTTACGCTTGGCTTTGTAAACGTTTGACGCTCACGAAGCTGGCGAAGGATACCTGCTTTTTCGAATTTCTTCTTGTACTTCTTTAATGCTCTATCAATTGATTCTGATTCTCTGGCATCGATTATTAACATGCTTATATAAATTTTGGACTGCAAAAATAAGACTTCCTTGCTAAAAACCAAATTGTTGCGGATTTACATCAAAATAGGAAATCCACATTTTGGGCTTCTAGATGTTTCCTTTCATTATTTCCCTTGAAATAACCAGTTTTTGAACTTCCGAGGTTCCTTCGCCTATAGTGCAAAGCTTAGAATCGCGGTAGAACTTCTCAACCGGGAAATCCTTGGTATAGCCGTATCCACCAAAGATCTGGATGGCATCTGTGGATATCTCAACCGAGGCCTCTGAGGTGTAATATTTGGCAAAAGCTGATTCTTTGGTCATTTTCTGGCCGGTATTCTTCAAATAAGCCGCCTGCATGGTTAACAGTTCTCCGGCCTCAATTTTAACGGCCATATCAGCCAGTTTAAATGCTATTGCCTGAAAATTGCCAATTGGCTGGCCAAATTGCTGGCGCTCTTTGGCATATTTTACCGAAGCCTCATAAGCGCCTTTGGCTATACCAAGACCCAAAGAAGCTATAGAAATCCGTCCTCCGTCCAACACTTGCATTGCTTGCTGAAAACCGCTTCCAATTTTAGCTTCACCACCACAAACATTTTCATCAGGTACAAAGCAATCTTCAAAAATTACTTCTGCAGTTTCCGAAGCTCTCATGCCTAGCTTGTTTTCCTTCTTTCCTGCCTTTAAACCCTTGGTGCCTCTTTCAATAATAAAAGCCGTCATACCATGAGAGTCCAGCAATTCGCCGGTTCTTACAATGGCAAGAATAACGTCACTGCTAATGCCGTGAGTGATCCAGCACTTGGTGCCGTTCAATACCCATCCGCCATCTACTTTTTTAGCAGTGCATTTCATACGCATAGCGTCGCTGCCGGTATTGGGCTCTGTTAAGGCCCATGCACCCAATAACTGGCCCGTAGCCAGTTTAGGCAGGTATTTTTTCTTTTGTTCTTCTGTTCCGTGGTAATAAATATGGCCGGTGCAAAGCGAATTATGTGCAGCTACCGAAAGCCCCACCGAACCGCAAACCTTTGATATTTCCGAAACAACAGTAACATACTCCAGGTAGCTAAAGCCAGCACCACTGTATTTTTCGGGTACAAAAACGCCCATAAATCCCAGCTCGCCCATTTTATGGAACAGGTCTTTAGGAAAATGCTGCTCCTCATCCCACTTCATCAAATTTGGACGTATTTCTCTATCTGCAAAATCCTTTATGGATTGTGCAATCATTATCTGGTTTTCGTTATAATCGAAATTCATTCCGGTAGCTTCAATTCCATGTGCAGCGGCTGCTTCCATTGTATTTGATTTAGGTAAATAAGCGGGGCGAAAGTACTAAAAAAGGGGCGGTTTGCGAAAGCCTATTTAAAAGGGAGATTTGCTTCTGAAGATACCTCCCACTGCATAGTACGTTCCGGGGCCTTCCATCTTGTTAGCTTACTAATTTTATTCAAATGCCACGGCAGTAACCAAATTGCCCGAGTAAGGCAATATCTTATCGCGCCCTTTCAAAAAATCCAGCGTTGCAATAAAGGAGAACCCGGCAACTTTGCCTCCCTCGGCTTTTACCAACTCAGCAGCGGCCATGGCGGTACCACCCGTGGCAAGGATATCATCGTGTATCATAATGTTCCAGTTAGGCTTAACCACACCGGTGTGAATTTCGAGCGTTGCAGTGCCGTATTCCAGGTAATAAGTATAAGCTCTTGTCTTAGCGGGAAGTTTTCCTGCCTTGCGAACCGGGAAGAGCGGAATGCCCAATTTATTTGCAATCAACATACCTATAAAAAAGCCGCGGCTTTCAATAGCGCAAATGGCATCTATCTTTCCATGATTATGCAAAAAGGAGTTGATAATGTAATCCGCTATTTCATCGCACAGCTTTGCATCTAAAAAAATAGGTGTAATATCCTTAAACTGAATTCCTGGCTTCGGAAAATCCGGAACGTTGCGAATTACTGAATCCAGTTTTTCTTTTAAGGTTAGACTTAAATTATTATTCATTACTACACGATTTTTATTGCCTGTATTAAGAAATCATCTAATCATAACAAATCAGCGTTCTATTGCATTTGTATTCTTTCTTCCGTGCCAAAAATAATAAATGGGCAACCCTAGCAACACAATCCCTAAGCCCGGCAGACTGTTCAACGGCTTCATATAAATAAGATCAATACAAAAAAGCGCTGCAAGTATAATGTAGATGATAGGCACAATGGGATACCCAAAAGCCTTATAAGGTCTCTCGGCATCAGGTCGGCTTTTGCGCAGTTTAAAAATTGCGTAAATGGTAAAAATGTAAAACAGCATAACAGCAAACATTACGTAATCGAGCAGGTCGCCGTACTTGCCACTAAGGCAAAGAGCCGAGCTCCAGATAAACTGGATCCACAAAGCATATCCGGGCACTCCAAAACGATTGTTGTCTTTCATTTTATTGAAGAACAAACCATCCTTGGCCATTGCCTGGTAAACGCGAACACTGGATAGTACTATGCCATTGTTACAACCAAATGTGGAAACCATGATAAGCACCGCCATAATAGCAACTGCAGGAGCTCCGAATATTTGCATGGATGCAGCTGTTGCTACCCGTTCTTTTTCGGCAAACATAATTCCCTTGCCTGCAGCCGTTGCAGCGTTAGGGTCGCCAAAGAACGGGAGGAGGTTGAGGTAAGCAACATTGACTAATATGTATAGCGAGATAACGATAACCGTTCCAAAAAATAAGCTGAGCGGAATGCTGCGTTTCGGGTTTTCAATTTCTCCTGCAATAAAGGTTACATTGTTCCAGGCATCGCTGCTAAACAAGGAGCCGACCATACCTACACCAAGTGCCGTAAATAAACCAATCGTTGTGAGCGATTCAAAACTTACCTTGCCATCCTTAACCGTATAACTTCCGTAATCCCAAAAGTGTTGCAGGTTCAGGTGCCAAAAGTCCGGATTGCGGCAAACGAAAATGCCCAGCACTATTAAACCAAAAAGCGCAATAAGTTTTGTTGAAGTAAAAATGCGCACTACAATTTTTCCGTAGTTGATGCCTCTCGCATTTATCAATGTCAATATAAAAATTGAAAAGATGCCAAGCAGTTGTGCCGCCGAAATTTTAAATGAACCTAACTCCAGTAAAATATTATTCTCGCTAAGCTGTGGGATAAGAACGCCGGTGTATTTGGCAAAGGCAACTGCCACCGCAGCTATAGTACCTGATTGCACTACGGCAAATAAACTCCATCCGTATAAAAAACCGATTAAGGGGTTATAAGCTTCTTTTAAAT
>JAQBNQ010000525.1 GCA_028288545.1 Bacteroidota bacterium | reverse complement strand
ATGTAGTTGAAACTTCTGTTGGTTTGAACAGAACTTTCCTGGCCCTTATCAGCAATGGCTTTAAAAACGAAAAACTGGAAGACGGAAGCGAAAGAGTAGTGCTGGCCTTACCTGCATTTTTAGCTCCGGTTAAAATTGCCATTTTCCCATTATTGAAAAAAGACGGCTTACCCGAAAAGGCCCGCGAGATATTCAACCTGCTGAAATTTGACGTACAGTGCTTTTATGAAGAGAAAGATGCTATTGGTAAACGTTACCGCCGCCAGGATGCAATAGGAACGCCTTTCTGCATTACCATCGACCATCAAACACTTGAAGACAACACCGTAACCCTCCGCGACCGCGACACCATGAAACAAGAACGCATCAACATTGATAAGTTGAAAGATGTGGTAAACGAAAAAGTGGATTGGAGAAAAGGGTTGAGATAAGCCTTATTGCCTTTGCTGCACTGTTGCAGCGTTCATCAGGTCTAATGCTGCACCAGTTGTTGAACCTTGCCAGTTAAGGTAACTTCCTTGCCACAGGCCGTCAAATAAATGCTGGTTGTTTTGGGCATTTGCCCAGGCAGTTGTTGCATTGTGTATAATATATTGCTTTATCTGCGGGTCCTTCAACACCGTATTTAGCTCCGATAAAAATTTAATATATATCCCCTTAAACTGCCCGGCATCTTCTCCAAAATTGCGTCCACAGGGTTCAGTCAATATGCTATCCGGGTCACTTAATTTTGTCATGCAAGCAAAGGCAATGGGCCTGGCCCTTTGCAAATATTGTGGGTCTGCGGTTAACCCGTATATTTCCTTCAATGCGGCTAATATTACACCCTGGTTATAGGTCCATGTTTGCTCGCCGTTGTTATTACAGTTTTTGTCAAGCCCATCGTTATAAAGATTATCCGCATTCAGCATTCCACTTGCATCAAGCCAGTTCCAGCCGCGCAATGCCCATTCAAGATAATACGCCTTTTGATATGTTTCGCTCTGACGAACGGCCAGCCTCGCTGCCAGCAAAATAAAAAGCTCGTTCGTTATCGCGTTTTTATATCTCACTGTATTTTGCCAGGCCATACCGCCGTTACAATTATTATCCCAACCACCGGCCTTCATATAGGCAAAAATGTCTTCTGCTATTTCAAGGTATTCCTTATCGCCATATTGGTCGTAGGCTTTTATCCAGGCCAATGCCCACCATGCGCAATCATCATAACTGCGGTTTTTAAATCCTCCATCCAATGCCCCCTTATTAGCATTAAATATTTGCCTGCAACTTCCTGAAACAGCATTACCAGATAACTTACTGTAATCGATAAGCGCTTCCATAATATTAGCAGCGTTCCACCAGCCTGCTTTTTGCCATAAATGGGTTCCGGACTTCTGTATTCCCTGCAATGCCACCGCAATATCTGTAGCGTGATCCAGGTATAATTCGCCGGTATGTTTGGAGTTAATACTGTATTTTTTGCAACCGGTAAGCCCAACCAAAGCAATCAATAAAAGCAAAACATAAACTGTCCTCATCATTAAAATGCCACCCCCAGGCTTAAATAAATAAAATGATAAAGGCCGTCCGATACCTCAGTTATTTTTTCAGGCAAATTGCTAAAGCCCGCAAGTTGTGTTAAAGAAGGATCCGTGTACATAATATTTTTACTGTGTATATGCTGAAAGCGATAACCAGTTAATACTTGAAAATAGTTGCCATGCTTAGCTTTAACGCTCAGTCCCAATAAGGTTTCGGAGATGAACCCACCCTCTACACCTGCCCGTTTTAAAAACGGATCGTTGTTTTTACTGTGCAGAAAAAATGCATAACCCGCCCGTTCGGTAAAAACGAGCGCCAGCTTTTTTGTAAGCCGGATATTTTTTAAACCATGCATCATTAGTGGCACAAAAGCCCTTGTATCGTATGGTTGAGAATAAATATCAAGGCCATAGGTAAATCCCGCTTCAAAGTTCTTCTTCAAAACAATTCCATGCCCCATCCTAAAGGCCCCGAACCTTGCGCCTTTAACAACCGGGTAATTGCTGGTGGAGGAGGTGGTATTATCAAAATCATTACGGGTACGAACATTCTCTCTGCCAAACCTGCAAATTATTCCCGCATCAAAGTGATGATGGATTTTAATGTGAGGTGTTGCGCTTGTATCGTCAAATATTTTATCAGCCCTAACAGGCAGCGCGGCCATGCTTATTGCAGAACAAAAGATCAGCAGAATTGCAATAAGAAATTTAAATCCGCTCGCTTTCAATTCAGAAATTGGGTTCGCCTTGTATTAATAGGAACAATTATAATAAAGCTTCAGCAATTACTGTTGTAATCAACAACAAGTCATTGAAGTACTGTTTACCAAAATTTCCATCTTCGCACTTTAATGAAAAACGTCCGGGCTCATATTTTTCTGCTTATTGTAAACCTGTTTTACGGTGCTGGCTTTACAGTGTCAAAAATGGTAATGCCCCAATACGTAAAACCCTTGGGTTTTGTTGACTATTTCCCACATTTTGAGAATGCGTAGGCATGTAGGCCAGCTTGAAAGATATGTCCTCTTTACCGATTGTGATTGAAGTAGTTATAGTTTCAACAATTCCCCGTTTGGCCTCAAATGATAATGTGGGCCAACGGGTGTAGAGGTCTTTAGCTTCTTGCAGTACTACGTCGGATGAGAGGTGCTGTATTTTGAGAAAATCGACCTCTGCCTGCAATTCCGGCAACTGTGCATCGATCTGCATTAACCTCTCTTCAAGCGGTTTGAAATGCTCCGCAAAGCTGTCTTTATTCATCTCTCCATGCAGTCGCAGGTTAATGAGTTCGGTCTTTTCCTTGCGCAGTTTTGAAGCTTCAGTGGTGATCACTGCAAGCAATGATTCTTTGCTTTGGATTTCTTCATTGGTTTTGGACAAATATTCCGTCACATCGATTTCCGTCATCAGGAATTCTTTCAATTGATCGAAATATATTTCGTCCAAATCTTTTGCGGCAATTCGGATTTTGCAGGGTTGGCAAGCATAGATCGGATTGGCGGTATGAGCAACGTACATTCGTTTGCCGCAGGTGCAGCGGACGAACCCTGAAAGGAGATGCACCGCGCGAGGCCCTACCCGCTTGTTTTTCTTCTCCTGTTCGTCAAGGATACGATTGCAGTCGTCCCATAGTTCGGCCTCCACAATGGCAGGGCAAGGTTGGAAGACCCAGTCGGATTCCGGTTTGTAGACGATCTTTCCTTTGCTGTCCAGACTGGAGTAGTTAGCCCGCCTCATGCCTTTGGCCGATGGGTCACGTAAGAGACGCTGAATGGTAGTGTCTGAAAATACAGCGCCTGAACGCATCCTGTAGCCCATCTTCTGCAATTCCTTAGCGACTGTTTTCTTACGCTTGTACTTGAGGAAGAGTTCAAAGATGAGTTTGCGGATCGGTGCTTCCTTTTCGTCAATTACGAACTTCTTATCCACCCATTGATACCCGTAGGGAGCCTGACCGCCTAATTGTTTGCCAAGCTTTGCCCGAATGGGCACAGAGGCTGAAACCCTGCTTGCTATCTCCTCCCTCTCCCATTGACTCATCGCGGCAATGATTGTAAAAAAGAGCCGGCCCGCAGGAGAACTGGTATCAATATTTTCTCCGAGCGAGATCAAATCCGCTCCCTGTTCGCGGAAAATGTCAGAGAACTCAAGAAGTTCCCTGGTATTGCGGGCTAGCCTTGCAAGCTTCGAGAAAATGAGCCCGGTTATCTTGCCTTGCTTGATGTCATTGAGCATTTTCTTTGCTTCAGGATGCTCTATGACAGCTTTGCCGGAAACGCCCTCAAGGTGGTATACCGTTTGCACATCCCACCCCTTAGCTTCGGCGTACAATCGGGCGCGTTTTTCGTGGTGTTCCGGCGAATCTCCCTGGGCTTGGTCTTCGGTAGAAACGCGAAGCCAGATGCCCACAATTTTCTTGTGTTCCATTGGTAACTGATTTGGTGATTGAAATTAGTGAATTTGTGTTCGGTTGTAAAAAAAGACTTAGGGTAAGTGTACCTGAGCGGCAAATATATAGTAGGAGTAAAAAAAATTGCTGATTAGAGTGATAGGAGCTAAAAAATGCAATTTTTGCAAGTTATACCTTATGAATTAAACGTTAGAATAAAAGGCAACTGAAAAGCAAATCACTTCCTCTCAGCACCCCCAAATGCAAAGTCAAAAAAAGAGTGCCATTGCCAGCGCTTTATCAGTGATAGTTTCGAATAATAAATAAAAACACTTACTTTCCAAATCTGTAAAATGACGAATCAAAAACATAGTAATCTTAGAATTGGAATAGCCGGAAAACGGGATATTGCTGCCGACACCCTCGTTCGTGAGGAAATCAAAAAAAGTATTTTGGTCATTCTCAAAAAAGAGAAAACAAAACCCTTCGTTGCATATTCTGCAATGGCAAAGGGGGCCGACACAATTTTCGCTGATGTTGTAAAGAAAGAATTCAGTCAGGAAATAAAAATTGTGTTGCCATTTGATTCAGCGGAATATGAAAAAGATTTTACGAATGCAACCGACCTTTCAGAATATAAAAACTGGCTAAACACAGCTGGTATCAGCGAAGTAGTGACTAAAGACATTCCCAAAAGTCAGGAACAAAGAAACGAAGCGTATTTATCCGTTGGGAAATTTTTAGTTGACAATTGCGATTACATGATTTTCATTTGGGATGAATTAAAACCCAGGGGGAAAGGCGGCACGGCAGAAATACTTGGTTATGCTTCACAATGTCCAAGCATAAAGGGAATAGAAATCATTAAAGTGCTACCCAACAAAACCGATGAAATAAATTCTGAAATAAATTCTCTATTGCAGACTTCTGACAACAGAGCAGTCAAGTTAAAAAAGACTTATGAAGAAGTATGGATTGTATCCATACTTTTGGGATGGCTTACCGCACTCTGCTTTTCATCAACACTAAGTTTCCAATTTAACCATTTCGGACAATTGATATTTTCATGTTTAGAACTTGCTTTCATCTTTACAGTGTTTGTATTAATCCGAATAACCAAAAAACAAGAACTACATCCGAATCTCTTGAAGGAAAGATTAAGAGCAGAAAAATTAAGGTTCCTAGTTGCCTACTACCACGCAGATATACCAGTTTCAATTTCTGAAATTACACACGAAACCGATTCTGAACTTGCAAACGTTGCAGGGAAAGTTAATGCATCAATCAGCAATTCATATCAATCAAAGTGGTACAAATACTTTGCGATTAAAACGCTGATTCAAAGTCAAAAAAAATATCATCATAACATTTCTGCAAATGTGATTGGCAAGAAAACGGAAAAACTAAAGGCAATAAACACTACAATTTATATAGCCTGGCTTTTAATTCTATTCTCCCATCTTTTTAGTTTGTTTTTGACCTGCTTTAATATTTATATCCCTATTCTTTCGGACTACGCTTATCCAACTGAGATTGGAAGATTCCTCGCAATTAGTTTACCTGCTACTTATGCAGGCATTGAGGGTTTTTTGTTTTTCAAAGAATGGGAAAATTTCAAAACGCAATCTGATACTATGTCAAATTTTTTATCACAGAAGCAAATTCAATTAGACGAAAGTGAGTTGAGTAACGATGGCTTTTTACAAATTTTGAATAGTGTAAGTATTGCTATGCTAGCAGATAATAAAAATTGGCATTTAATTCTTAGCAAGAAAGAAACACCTCACCCTATACTTTGAATTCAACTCGATGGTGCGGTATGAAAATTTTATTCCTTGAAGGATGGAATGATTTGTGCTTTTAGGGGAAACAACAACTCATTCTGCGATAAAGAACATTTTGTAGTGGAGACCAGCGGTTTTAATTTCGAAAACATCCGAGGCGATTACCCAACCCTGCTTCTTATAAAAATCAAGAGCCGCTATACGTGCATTGCACCAAAATAATCGAATGCCGGTTACCTTTACAATGGCCCGCACCGCATGTTCAAGTAGCCCTTTTCCAATACCTTGTTTCTGATACCTGCTATCAGTTGCCATACCTCTGAGCCTGTACGCCGTCTTTCCCTCCCATTCCTGGAGTACAAAACTACCGCAGCAAACCGGCTCTCCAACGGGCCTCCCTTTGGCATCCTTCAAATATGAAGCGAAATGCCATGAGTTAGTATCCTTATCCCCTTCAAACATGGCAGATTCTCTAGGCAAATCTTGTCTCAACTCTTTGTGGCGTAAATCAATTATTTTCTCGGCAGGAACTTTTTCTACAAGATATTTTGACGCATTAGTTATCACAGCTAGTGTTTTTAAAATTTTATGAACTTGGGATAAACGACTTTTCTTCTACTTTAGCATTTTTATTTTGATAATTTAAAAAACACGGATGAAAAACATATTGCAAGAATATATTCGCACTACCCCCCTTGAAAAATTGGATGCGGGCTCAGTAGCCTACATCGCAAATTTACAAAAAATAGCTGAGGTTGCCCCTCAGATAGCAAAAGCAATAATTCAAGAACTAAAAGACCAAAGGAGTAACTTAAAGTTAATAGCTAGCGAAAATTATAGTTCCCTATCCGTCCAGCTTTCAATGGGAAATTTGCTAACTGATAAATACTCGGAGGGTTATGCTCATCATAGATTCTACCCTGGTTGCAGTAATGTGGATGAAATTGAAGATTTGGCTTGTGCAGAGGCCGTAAAATTATTCGGATGCGATCATGCTTATGTTCAACCACATTCAGGTGCGGATGCTAACCTAATTGCATTTTGGTCAATCTTAAGGACTAAAATTCAGGTTCCATTGTTAGATAAGGTTGGGGAAAAGGACCTTCTCAAGTTAAAAAAGGAAGATTGGGATCAACTCAGAATTAACCTTGGAAATCAAAAACTGTTAGCCATGGATTTATTTTCTGGTGGCCATCTAACTCATGGATATAGGCATAACGTATCTGCTCAAATGTTTGATGCCTATCATTACGGCGTAAATGAAAGTACCGGATTGATAGATTATGAAGAACTACACCACCTTTTAAAAACTATAAAGCCCTTGATTTTTTTAGCTGGGTATAGTGCATATACTAGAAAGATTGATTTTGAATTACTTCGCCAATTTGCCGATGAAGTAAATGCAGTGTTAATGGTTGATATGGCGCATTTTGCGGGCCTCGTGGCAGGGAAAGTTTTTGAGGGGAAATTTAATCCGATTCCTTATGCGCATATTGTAACATCTACAACTCACAAGACTTTAAGAGGCCCAAGAGGGGGGTTAATTTTATGTAAAGGTGAGTTTGCGGAAAGCGTTGATAAAGGCTGCCCGATGGTAATGGGGGGGCCGCTCCCTCATGTCATGGCTGCAAAAGCAATTGCCTTTATCGAAGCAAATAATGAAGACTTTAAGTTATATGCACACAAAATAGTTGCAAACTCCAACGCATTAGCTCAAGCCTGCCAGATGAATGGAATGAAACTGATTTCCGGCGGAACTGACAATCACCTTTTACTGATTGACGTTAGACCGTATGGACTTACTGGTCGGCAAGCGGAAGGTGCCTTGCGGGAATGCGGGATTACCTTAAATAGAAATACCATTCCCAATGACACAAATGGCCCTTGGTATACAAGTGGCTTAAGGCTCGGAACACCTGCTGTCACTACTCTTGGGATGGAATCTGAGCAAATGATTGAAATTGCTAACTTTGTGAAGGAGATTTTGGAAAATACTAAACCCGATATTGTAAAAAAAGGTAAGGATGCCGGAGAACTAAGCAAGGCATTGCATGTGACAGATGATGCTGTTAAAGAGAAAGTGCAAAGTGGGATAAAACGATTACTCCATAA